>JALWLO010000104.1 GCA_027084135.1 Campylobacterales bacterium
TATTTTTAGCCCCTATTTTTGTAGTTTTGCTTAAAATTTACTTTTTTTGCTCTAATCCCAGCAACGGCTCACGAGTTAAATCAGGATAAGCTCTTCCCTCTCCTTTACCGTCATTACCGTGACATCCGGCACAATTACTGCTATAATAAGCCTCTGCTTCAGCTGGATAATCACACTTGGTTTAGATAGACTTATAATTTTGATGTATTGATTTTTCGCATCAGTTGTATTGTAGTCTAAAAGAGGGGTATGAATAAAATGAGTGAAATAGGAAGATCATTCACATCTATGCTTATGAATTATAGATAGAATTATCAAAAATTTTAATACTTTTAGATATATAATAACAGTGCAAAACAATCGTAAGGAGTTATGTTATAAGAAGATTTTTGTTGGGAATTATTGTAGTGAGTTTGATAGTAGGTTGCGGTTCAAGTAGCTCATCTTATAGCGGCAATGTTGAAATAGGCAGTGTCAAATATCATTGTACCTCTAAAAGTGCGTACACTAAATGCCAAGATGGAGATTGTTCAGAGCGTACACTGGTATCAGCTCAGCCGGAAGCAGATGATACAAGCAGTTATCCGGATTGTAATATAACCGGCAATACGGTTCATGTACCGAAAAATGGAAGATGTAAAACCGATGAGCATAAACTGGTTTGCGATGAGAACGGTTTGACGATGGATGGAGGTATGACATCTCATAGTGGTACTATTCAAATTAATGATACGATCTATCAGTGTACGCAATAGCGTACACTTTTCTATCGGATATGAATGAAAGTATCAATATTTATCCCGGTATGCAACAGAGATTTTATTTTATAGAGGGAGGTTAATGTTGAGAAAAAAGAGATGGTTAGAATATGTTTTTCCTTTTTTAAGTATTCGGCATTTTAAAAGTCTTACTTGGTTTCAAAGAGTGAGATCTACTTTAGATACATTTGTTTTTATCTGCGTAGTACTATGGCTCACATCATTTGGGTATTTAAAGGCAAACGAAACGATAGTTGAAACAGATTATATCAGGTGGCATATAAACGGCAATAATGTTCAAAAGGATAGGATTATGCAACTCTCTAAAAAGATTATAAAATATCTTAAAAACAATCCTCTATATACTACAAACATAGATTTTGATCTCTATATTGTCAATAATGATCTTCTTTACACTCTATTAAATCCCCTTGATATATTAAGCTCAAGGCAAAGTTTTGCTGTTACACTATTTGGAAAATTTCTTATTGTTAGAGATGCTGACTTGGATCGAAATATTGTCAGAACTTCTGCTAAAACAGAGAAGTTAGATGCCGTAGTAGCGCATGAGATGGTACATCGTTTGCAGTTTCATAAATATGGGTTTTTAAAATCATTGATATGGACACCAAAGTGGGTTACGGAAGGTTATGCAACATACGCCACAAGGGATTTATATTTGGCTCAAGATGCTCCCAAAAGATTATTAAGTATGTATAAACATAAAGATGTCAATTTTACTCATTCACCGCACATTGCATACAGCTATGAACTTTATGCGTTGATGATAAAGTATGCGATTGAAAAGATGGGGTACAGTATTGATGATTTGCATTTGGGTAAAGTGAAGTATAGTAAGATATTAAAAGCATTATATTGTCAATATAGACTTTAGAGAAAGAAACGTTAAAATGAGTGGCATAAATTATAAATTGCTCACTCTTTTTTAAATAACTTTGTTCGACAGACGGCAGCAACGATTTTAAAAGAGTTAACTGATAGAACTATCCACCATCCGTACTAACCGAGCACCTCCCTCACAAGCTGATTAACCATCTTAGGGTTTGCTTTGCCACCACTCTTTTTCAAAACTTGTCCAACGAAAAATCCAAAGAGTTTTTGATTTCCGGCTCTATACTTCTTTACATTTTCTCGGTTTTGTGCTATCACTTCGTCGATCATCTCTTTGATAACTGTAGGGTCGCTTATCTGTTTAAGTCCCTTCTCTTTAACTATCTTTGTCGGCTCTTCACCGCTTTGGCTTATCTCTTCAAAAACCTGCTTGGCGATCTTGGTAGAGATAGTCTCATCATCCACCATCTTAGCAAGTTCGGCTATCTGTTTCGGTCGATATTTCAGCGATTCTAACTCCCTCTGCTTTAACTCTCTGGCTACTTCATTTGTAACAAAATTGGCGATAGTGACAGGCTTAGGATATGATTTTAAAGCCTCCTCAAAAAAGGATGAAAGCTTACTATCTCGCGCAAGTGTATTGGCAACTTCACTATTTAATTTAAGTTCTTTAGTGTACCTCTCAAAGAGAGCCTCCTCTTCAGCGCTCATCGGTATCGACTCTCCCTCTTTTTGAGGCTTTTCTTGGGTTGGTTTTTGTGCTTTTGGAGCAGATGCTTTTTTTTTCTTTTTGCTCCAAGAGTCTTTGAGTGGGACGATTTGGTTAAAAACCGGATTTGCATCGCTGTAATCAATCGGATCGGCATAAAAGTATCCTATCCTCTCAAACTGAAATCTCTCATCCGCTTTTTCCTCTATCACGGCAGGCTCAACGAGTGCGTTTTTAATGACTTTGAGTGAATCGGGATTGAGATCCTCTAAGCCTTGTGGCAGTTCAGTTTTAAAAAGCCTATCATACATCCGTACCTCTACCTTTTTTGCTCTATTTGCTTCGACCCACTGGATAGCACTTTTGACTTTGATACCGCTTCTATCTGAACCGCTTTTTGAGTCTGGATAATACTCGGCTTTTATCTCAACTACTCTGCCGTTGGCATCCTTGATCACCTCTTTACAGCGGATGATATAGGCATGTTTGAGTCTAACCGGCTGGTTAGGGGTGAGGCGGAAGTATCCTTTGTCGGGATTTTCCATAAAGTCTTCTTGCTCGATATATATCTCTTTTGAAAAGGGTACTTTTCGGCTTCCCTCTTTTGGCACATCGTGAGGATAGTACGAAGCCTCTATCTCCTCAAATCCTTCATAATTTTCGATAGTAACTTTGAGAGGATTTAGTACGCACATCACCCTTGGTACTTTTGGGTTGAGGTCATCTCTAATGGCAAATTCGAGTTGAGAGATATCGACAACCGAGTTGGCTTTGGCAACGCCTATCATCTCACAAAAGTTTAAAATAGCTTCAGGTGTGTACCCTCTTCGTCTAAAACCGGCTATAGTAGGAAGTCTCGGGTCATCCCATCCGCTTACAATGCCTTTTTCTACCAACTCCAAAAGTTTTCGTTTACTCATCACCGTATAGTTGATATTTAGCCTTGCAAATTCGTACTGATAGGGTCTTGGCGGTTTGAGTTCAAGTGTCTCGATCACCCAGTCGTAAATCTCACGATTATTCTCAAACTCCAGCGTACAGAGTGAGTGCGTAACACCCTCTATGTAATCAGAGAGGCAGTGCGCAAAGTCATACATCGGATAGATAGCCCACTTATCTTTGGCTCTAAAGTGGTGTGCATGTTTGATACGGTACAAAAGCGGATCCCTCATCTTCATATTGGGTGAACTCATATCAATTTTTGCCCTTAGTACATGCTCCCCCTCTTTAAACTCGCCCTTTTTCATTCGCTCAAAAAGATCAAGGTTCTCTTCAACGCTTCTTTCAGCATATCTGCTTCGTCTTCCGGGCTTGGTTACAGTTCCTCGATACTCCCTTATCTCCTCTTCACTAAGGCTATCCACATAAGCCTTGCCCATCTTGATAAGCTCTATCGCCCACGCATAGAGTCTGTCAAAGTAGTCTGATGTATATCGTACCTCACCGTCCCACTCAAACCCAAGCCACTTTACGGCATCTTTAATCGCTTCAACATACTCTGTATCTTCGGTAGTAGGGTTGGTGTCATCCATCCTAAGATGACACCTCCCGCCGTACTCTTTGGCTATACCGAAGTTGAGGCTGATGGATTTGGCATGACCGATGTGCGGAAAGCCGTTAGGTTCAGGGGGAAATCTTGTTACCACCTCTTTATATTTGCCCGATTTTAAATCCTCTTCAACAATTTTTCGTAAAAAATCTTTCTTTTTATTATGCATAAAAGGAACCTTTTGATTTGTAGGATATTATTAGAATATTTTAACGAAATAGTGCTTAGATTGGGTGATAGATAAGTTTAGTACTAATGCTGTTTTTTTGAGGGATTATTCTTTTTTATGAGATTGAAAATTTATGATAAATGTCGCTCCTTCGTTACTATTTTTAGCAATTAAAGAGCCGTTAAACTCTTTTTCGATAATCGTCTTGGAGATATACAAGCCTATGCCGTCACCATTTTTGGTGGAGTAGTAGGGTTCAAAGATTTGGTTGATCTTTTTCTCTTTGATACCGCCACCGTTATCGGTGATCGTAACACTATTTTTATCGATATTGATTTCGATGTTTCCGTTTTTCACTCCTCTTTGCAGGATGATATCTTTTGCATTATTGATGATATTGAGTATGACCTGTTCAAACTCGTTTTTATTTCCATAGAGCGTAAAATCACCCTTAGTACTAAGCTCTAAACCGATGGCAGCCCTCGTTAGTGCCGGTTTGGCTATCGATACGGCTCTGTTGCATGCCTCTTCGACACTGAACTCCTCTTTCTCTTTTGAGGGGTTGTAGAAGTTGGAAAAGTTCTCTATCGTTTGAGACATATACTCTATCTGCGCTTTACCCTCTTGAAGTTTTTGAGTCAGAAACGCTTTATCCTCTAGGCGCTTTTTCATATTCATAAATAGATAGGAGAGGTGGGTTAGAGGTTGTCTCCATTGATGGGCGATGATGGAGATCATCTCACCCATAGAGGCAAGTCTGGATTGTTGCAGGAGTAAGCTTTGCTGTTTAACTCTTTCATCTTCTAAAACTTTCATCTTATAAGCGATTGCCAAAGAGAGTATGAGTGACTCCAATGCAAATGTCACATGTAAAAACGGAAAATTCAATCCTAAATATACGGTGATGTCGGTATAGACGATGATACCCATGATAATGACCATATTCCACCCGTAGTAGAAGAAGTAAAAGGATCGATCTTTCTCTTTTAGGAGACGATTCGCCTCTGTAAGTAGAAGCCAAACCGGCAAAAATACAGGGATAACTCTGGTGATAACGCTATGTGATAGCGTAAGAGTCAACAGTAGATCTAAAAATGATAGACACTTAATCACCTCTATGATCATATAGAGTTCTCTCTGCTCTTTGGTGATACCTAAAAAGTATTTGATAAAGAGTACGGAAAAGAGCAAGATAGTGATATGCGACAGATCTAAGATCGTATGAGCGTGTGGAAAGGAAAATATCTCATTGAGCGGGACGATATGGATACTATCAAGTGCCGCAAGAAAAACAAGTACCGAAAATTGCCCCAAAGCGTAGTAGAGGTGGCGTTTATCCAAATTATAGATATAGAGTACTAAATTGTAAATTGAGGCGGAGAGTATAATGCCGAAGCAGAGCGTTGCTATGAAGGTTTTCAGTGGAGAGTAGTGTGAATATATCTTGTTATCTATGCCGAAGATATTGTCCTTTGTCAAGAGTACTAAGAGAGAAAAAAGTCCGATAAATAGCAGCTTTATCTGTAATATTTTGTTACGCATCTATCACTATCTTATAGCCTATTTTTGAGTGGTTTTGGATGAGAGAGCTATCGCTCTTTTTTCTTAGATTTTTAACAACCGTTTTGAGCGCATCTTCACTCATACCGTGATCAGAAAAGACATAGTTTTCGATCTCTTTGTAGGTGCAGACTCTCTCTCTGTTTTTGATCAGTAGCTTTAAAAAGAGGCTTTCACGATTGGTGAGTTTAACCACTGTGTCATCTTTCAAAAGCGTGTGATTAAAACTATCATAGTTGAAATCTTCATTGAGTCTGATGATATTCGAGCCGCTTTGTTGTAGCCTTTCAAAACAGAGTTCTATCGCCTCTTTGAGTTCATCTTCATCTATAGGTTTTAGTAGATATTTGACCAATTGCAACTCAACCGCTTTTAAAAGGTAGTCGGTATTAGTATGAGCCGTAGTGATGATGATGGGAGTCTTTTGATCTTTTTTGCGTATCCTCTCACACATCTCCAATCCGTTCATCTTAGGCATAGAGATATCGGTGATGATGATATCGGGTTTTCTCTCCTCATAAATCTCCAACGCGCTAAAGGCGTTATCCGCCTCATAAATTTCATTAAATGTATCTTCGAGGAAAAGTATCGCATTTTGGCGAATAAACGCTTCATCTTCTACATAAAGCAAAGTAAAATGAGAGCTTTTTTTCATCACTTTTCCTAAAAAAACATACATTTTTATTTATTTATTAATCATTAGAGCAAAAATGATGCCCTATTTTTAGTACTAATTCAAATTATTTTAATTAAGCAAACCGGATAATTCTCTTTTTATCTGTTCCAAGCAATTGTATTATGGTAGTGATAATTGATATGATCATTTGCTTGATCTATTATTGATTATTTTCTCATTTAGATAGTCGTATTGTATCAAAACTCTCTGATCATCAAAACTATTGGTTTGAATATAGCTGATATGATGATTTGATCTATCTATGTGAATATCGTGTGCATGGATACCGCCAGGACCCTCTTTGATATCTTCAAGTCTCAATAATTTTTTGACTCGTGTTCCCTCTATTTTGAAGAGTTCCATTCTAAATCTCATATCAAAATAGGCAACATTATATTTTACGAGATAGACTCCGTTATTGAGATTATCTATCTTTTCAAATTTTTCTATGGTAACAGCTTTTGATTCGTGACTGTTAAGGTAGTTTAATATCAATCTTTTAGCATTGTTACTATTGCCCTCTCCACTTGAAAGAACCTTTTTGTGAAAATAGTCATAAGTTACCGTATGTGTGTATCCATGACCTATAATGGTATATCGTATCTTACCGCCGCCTAGAGTCTCGACTCTATTTGAGATAGACTCTTGATGCGGATCAACACTCACGATGGTGTACTCCTCTTGAGGGTTGTTAGGATCTTCAAGTCCATAGAGTACTAACGCCTCCTCATTCTCTCCGCCAAAAAGTACAAACACCCCACCTCTCTTTGGCGTAAATGTAAAAGACTTTATCGTGTTAAATCTCCCGCTTACCAATGCCGAGCGAATACTCCTCTGTGCAATCTCTGCTTCTTTAGAGCCGTTAGGATTTACTTTATAGTAGCTATCTAATACTTCTCGTTCTTTAGATATAGAGCTATTTCCACAGCCGCTAAGAGCAAGAGCACCTACAACTGCCATACTCAATAAACCGATATGAAAGTTTTTTATTGTCATCTTTAGTCCTTTATAGTTTGTTTCAAAACTAAGTATAGATAAAAAAGGTGGCTAAAAAGTGGCTTTTGTTCATAATCCCAAATTTTACATTAAAAGGTGCATCAATTCAGATGATGTATCGGCTAATGCAAATTTTGGGATAATCTTATTGATAGGAGAGCGTTCCTTCAAAGTAGTCGAAAATCGCTTTACTTTTTAGTCCGTAAAAATCTGTTTCAAGTAAAAATCTACCCTTTTCCATCGCTCTTATACTCTTTACAATCTCTCCATCATATAAAGAAACATCTTCAAAAACTTTCTCTACACGCAAAGAGTCAGCATCGATGCGATAAAAGTCGTATCTCTCTAAATTTTCATCAACGCCTATCGCCAATATTCCACCGTGATGCAAAGAGTATTGGTAAGCCTGAAGCCTCAATCCATCGTTCTCAACTATCTCTTTAAGGCGATTTTCTACATTTACCCCAACACTATCTTCGTAATAGAAATCCCCGCTAAAATAGTTTACAATAGCATTTCTTGTTATGCCGTTCTTTTTGGTTGTGATTTGAAACTTTCCACCCTCAAGTGGTGTGATATAGACGATTTGCGATCCCTTTTCGATGGGAACATTTTGAAACGCTTTTTCAAACTTTTTTGTAGCGGCATCAAACCGATATACACTATAATTACCGTTACTGCTGTTTCTACCTATAGCAAGTATCCCACCACCGTGAAGTGAGTATTTGGAAGTGACGAAAATCGTACCGTCATTTTCAACAAAAGCCCGTATGGCATCATCTGAGTTAAAGCCCTCTTTTGTTAAAGATCCGTCAAAATAGTTGAAAATATATTTCGTACTCATACCGTTTTTGTGCGCAACGATCTCAAATGAACCGTTCTCAAGCGGTGTAATTTTTCCAATGGAACTACCCGGCGTTAGCGCAACATTATAAAAAGTTTTTTCATACTTTATCGGATCGGCGTTAAATCTATAGATATTAAATGTACTCTTATCGCTATCGGCACCGATCACGATGATCCCTTGTGCTCTGAGAGAGAGTGAAAATGCTTGAAGCTTCATGCCGTCTTGGCTAAGTTTGGTCTCTATGATCGTCTTGGCATATTTGATGATAGTTCTTCTTTTTTTAGGAGAGAGTTGCTTTTTTGTCTGCGTTGCGATATGCTCAATCTCTGACTGATCTTTGACACCGCTGCCGCAAGCAACCAAATGAAACACTATAAAAAGCGATATGAGGTTTTTAAACATACTCTCTCCTTACCGGTGTACAAAAATTATATCACAAAGCATATCTGCAGTAAAGCTTACATCATATTTGAAAGGAAAATCGATAAGATACTTTTTACTAAACTAAACACTGATGAATTAGGAGGACTATTTACCTCTCTAACATCTTCTCAAGCTCCACTTCACCTAGCGGATGGTCATCTTTTGGAAGTTTGAAGCTATCTTTCAACTCTTTGAGGTATTTTTTCTTTAGTACTATGTTTACGAGCATGACGATGGAGAGTGTAATAAAAGCCCCGACAATAGCTAATGCCATATCCTTTTGGGCATCCCACTCATCGCCTTGTGTACCAAGAAACGCACTTCCCGCTACCGGATCTACATTGATAGCGGCGATCCATTCGATGATCTCATAAAATCCGGCAAATGCAGAGATTATCATAAACGGCACAAAATATCCCCAAAAACCCTTAGTTTTTGCGATACGCACACTCATCTCTCTTATCGGATATACGATGAGCAATCCAAATGCAAAGTGCACTAAGCGATCATACATATTTCTTTTAGTTCCTAACCATCTACCTAAAGTATCCCCGAAAGGGGTTTCAGCATAGGTATAGTGGGAGCCGATCACATGAAGTATCATAAAGATTGTTATGAGTGTATAGGAAAATAGAGAAAATTGAAAATATCTTCCTGTTAAATAGATGATCGGTACAAAGATAAAAACCAAGATATTTTCCAAAAGCCAATCATGAAAATAGAGTGGCTTATATGCCGCCCAAAGCCAAGTGATGATAAATGCAAGTGATAGTACGAAATAGGCAATTTTCTTTTTCATACCGATATTTTAACAAAAAGTAGTTGGAGGTTAAATGAATAAAGTAACAAACTAGTAACAGATATATATTAGAATACAATATTAGGTGAAATCAAAATGGAGTTTTGTCAATGAAAAAGTTTTTGATGCTACTGATACCGTTCACACTTGTTGCCATACCAAATGCACCTTCAGATCTACAACTTAAAGCTCTTTCATCGCACTCAGTATTAATTAAGTGGAAAGACAATGCAATAGATGAAACTAGTTACAAAATATATCGTAATGATAAACTCATCAAAAAACTACCTCCCGACACAACGCACTACATAAATAACAATCTAAAGCCGAGTACCACCTATAAATATACCGTTAAATCTACTGACGGTAAAAGGGATTTGCTACTCGCGCACGGCTATAATGCGGATAAAAGTTCTTGGGACACTTTTGTTTCATACATACATTCTCATGAAAAAGATAGGAAGATTTACCGCTTCAGTGTCGATAAGGATGGCAGTATAAAAAAGAGGGCAACAGAGCTTGCAAAGAAGCTAAATCGCTACCAAATAGAGGATGATTCACTTATCGCCATAGGTCACAGCATGGGTGGTTTGGACCTAAGATATATCGTTGCAATGGGACATTTACACCAAAATGATAAAAATAATATCTTCTACAAAGCAGCCAAAAAGATTCATAAGATATATACTATTGCTACCCCACATAAAGGAACCGGTTTGATCGGTATTGATGATGCAACCAAAGATATGGAAGATGGAAATATGCGGAAGTTTAATCAAAAATATCCATATTCTTTGTATACTATTGATGGTAGAGAGGTGAAGTTTTTGGCGATGCGCTTTAAGTGTGGAGAAGCAGTAATATCTGACGGTAACCACCCTGCCGATGAAGATGGTAGTGATGGTGTAGTCATGGTAAAAAAACAGATTTTTAATGGAGCCCCCTATACGCAGTCAATATGGAGTGCAAAGCATTCAGATCTTGCTCCATGTGTACAAAATGAGACGGCGGAGCTTAAAAATGTAGATATTTTAGATAAAATTTTTTCTCAAAAAGGGCTTTATGAAGATAGGAAGGATATCGTATTTTTTAATGATAATGGTTGCAAAGGTGATGAGGGGGGCGCATTTAGCAGTAGTTACAAAAGCGGTGAAGTAAACTGTATTACTGACTCTAAATGTTCTAATAATAAGATTGCTTCGATGATGATATATCCACATATCAAGGATAGCACAATATACCTATATGACAATGCTCTTAACCATACTTACAACGATTGGGTTGAGATAAATATAGAAAATCCCAAATTAACCAAGCCTCTCTGTATAGAGAGTTTTGAAAAACCTCTCTCAGAAGAGTTGGAGAGGGCAGGGGTTAGCATGGAATATCATCGAGAGAGTAGATTTGAAAAAGGGATTGACGGAAAAGTATCTGCAATAGATGTGGAGTAGATATATTTTTAATCCAAAACTTGTAGATCATCTGCATTGATTATCGGTGGCATAGCATTAAAGTAAAGCCTCCCGTATGTATACTATGAATGTATACATAAGGAATTGCTGTGTGAAGTCAAAAAAGTAAAGCGGTTTGCTTTTTCTTTACACTTCTCCCCATCCTCGGTTAAGCTTGTATTTTCCTTCAGCACCTCTGCACACCGAGCATCAACACATCTGATGTACCTTTTAATGTAAAATTTGGGTTTAATTTTAATCTCTTTTGTATTGATATACCAGGTAGAGGGGGAAAAAGTAACAATTAATTATTAAATTTATAGATATCATATTTTCTTACTACCAATCCTATCAAAAAAAAGCTATAATCCAATTTATTTAAGTACGATGTTAAGTTTAATGCTACAAATATTTTAGGAGATATATTTGCTATTTAATAGTTATGAGTTTATTTTTGCCTTTTTGCCGATAACTTTTTTTATCTATTTTTATATCAATAAAAAGGGGCTTACAGAGGCAAGTAAAGGCTTTTAGTACTAAGCAGTCTCTTTTTCTATAGTTGGTGGAATCCTATCTATCTGCCTATTATAT
>JALWLO010000105.1:0-32295 GCA_027084135.1 Campylobacterales bacterium
AATTTTATTTAAAAAGAAATCAGTATTCCTTGATGTTCCAAAAAACAAATGGCATCTTTTATCAAGCTCTTTTGCGTATTCTCCTCCTCTTCCATCATTATTTCTAGGACGCAAAGAACCATAGCCATTTGTAACACCTACAATCAAATACTCTTCACTTGTAAAATCCGCCTCAAGTCTTTCAATCAAAGTATCAACTTTTACCATAGCCTTCTCATAACCAACCGACAACAAATCGGAACTTGTACAATACTTGTTTGTACAAGTTGTGTCATCTGTTGAAAAAAGGGGTAGCCGTGTCAAAAAAGCATTAATTTTGTCAAGCGTAGATTGCCGATTAGCAAAAATAACATGCACTTGAATATGCTCATTTCTACTATTTTTAGAATCAAGTCTAAATTCAATATTTGGGAAAAAAACTTTATTTGATTCGGAATACTCTGTTTTGTAGCGCCCTATAAATCTAAAATAATTATCTATTGAGAAATAGTCTGTTAAACCAAATGCTTCTACATCAGAATTATGTATTTGGTCACAAAATTTTTTCCATACATCATGGTCATCAGAATGATATTGGTTATTTAGCTTTGCATCAGGTGTATGTACATGTAAATCCCATTTTCTCCACTCTGATCCTCTTGTATAATTCATATTATCCTCCCTATACACTCTTCACATCTTCGATGCCGTACTGTTTGAGTATCTGTATGGCGTTGGTTTTGACTTCGGCGTTTTTGAAGCCGTTGTCTCTAAATACCACTCTCATAGGCTCGTCGGTTTCGTACTTTTCTGTTAGCTTTGCGATCTCTTCTACGGTATCTAAGGTTATCTGCTCATCTAAGCAGACGGCTAAGGCTCCGGAGCTGATGATAAAGACTTTTTTGCCCGTTAGTACTAACTCCTCTATAGGTTGGGCGAGGTCTAAGCCGTATTTTAGAAGTATCTCATAGAGTAGGTCTTCTTCTGTTCTGTCGGGTTTGATGTTATCGACGGCATCAAGGAGGCTCTCTTCGAGGTTTTCATGGTCGGGATCCCATGTTTTGATGTTGGAGCTGTCGAGTTTGAAGACTTTGAAACCGATGTCGAGTTCAGAGGATCTAGAGATATTTTCACCCGCTCTTCGGATGCGTTCTTTACCGATCTCGGCTATCGTTTTGTATCCTGCTTTGTAGGCTTCACTTTTGGGGTCGGTGGGTTCGGGGAGTTGCACCATGATATAGCGACGATTTCCGCAGTCTTCGGCATTGAGTTGCATGACGGCGTGGGCTGTTGTGGCGGAACCGGAGAAGAAATCGAGGATGATGTCGTTCTTGTCAGTGCCTATTTTCAATGCCTCTATAACATAAGGTATTGGTTTTGGTGTGTCAAATAATATTTTTCCAAATAGTTTTTTTATTTCATCAGCAGCATTTGCAGCGTTGGAAGTAGTATCCCATATAGTTTCAGGAATTTTTCCTTTATTTTCATTAAGAAAAAGTTTTCTATAAATATTGTCTCCTCTGATGATTAACCTATTATCTTTATCCATCTTTGATAGATTTTCTTTACTAAACAACCATAATCTTTTTGAAAAATATCGTCCTTCTTTTGTAGTAAAATCATACTCCACCCCTCCCTGTGTTCCCCTTGCCCAAACCGCCAACATTCTATAGCTTCCTCTAGGATCATTATCTGGATTTTTATAAGCTTTTTTTGTACTTTCATCCAATTCAAGATAATTTGTATTAAAAAAAGCTTTATTTTTAGAATATACCAACAAATATTCATGTGATTTGCTAAACCATTTTGCTGAATTATCTCTTCCTCTTTTTCTACTCCAAATAATACTTGCTACAAAATTCTCCTCCCCAAACACCTCATCGCAGACTTTCCTTAGATTTGCTACTTCGTTATCGTCGATAGAGATAAAGATAACACCGTCATCTTTGAGTAGGTTTCTTGCCAATTTGAGGCGGGGGTAGATCATGTTGAGCCAGTTGCTGTGGTATCGTCCGCTTGTGTCGCTGTTGGTACTAACTCTATTTCCCTCGCTATCGACTTGCTTGGTGAGTTCGAGGTAGTTTTTGATGTTGTCTTTGAAGTTGTCTTTATAGACAAAGTCTTTGCCGGTATTGTAGGGCGGATCGATGTAGATCATCTTGACTCTTTTGTGGTAGGATTTTTGCAAGAGCTTAAGCACTTCGAGATTGTCACCCTCTATGTAGAGATTTTTAGTACTATCCCAATCTTTGGACTCCTCTTTGGCGGGGCGGAGTGTACCTGTCGAGGGTGTTTGGGCGATACGGCGGGATTTGGCTTTGCCGCTCCAGTTGAAGCTGTACCGCTCTTGGCTCTCATCTACATATTCACCAAGTGTGGCTTTGAGTGCCTCAAAATCTATCTTTCCCTCAGAGAAGATATCGGGGAAAAGCGATTTTAGCTTTGCGATATTCTCCGCTACGATGTCCATACTTTTGCCGTCTAATTTTTCCATATTTTTCCCGCTTGGTAGTCTATTTAGACATTATACTTAAAGACTTGTAATATTTTAATATTAAAATAGGCATAATGAAGTATATTTTATTTAAAGAGGAAAAACAATGAACAATTTTGCAAAATTTTTGATAACGGCGTTACTTATCATTGCGGCGGCGTTTGCCTTTAAGCTTTATAAAAGTGGAGGGTTTAAAGATTTTAAACCTGTACCTACATCTAGTACTAGTACTGATAGTGAGATACCCACCGGCGGCGCAAACTAGGTTTTGATGTCGCCTATTTTCTTTTTGATAGACTCAATTTTTTGATTGAGTCTATTGATTTTGTCGTCTAGTCTTTTCTATACTATTAGTCCCGTTTAGCAGTCTATGTTGCCATAGAGACAGTGATATTTTCTACTCTCTTGCAAACACTAACTTTAAAAACTATAATTAGGCAACTTTGCTTATCAACGGAAATCTTTCAGGATGTTCAATCATCTCTAAGGATAAATCCACATCTAAATCTTTCCAGTATAGATGATCCTTACCAAAAGTTTCCACATTTGTGATCTCTTTAATAGTCTTATCTTTAAACCATGGAAAATCTTCAAAAGATAAAAAGTACTCTTTACCATTTGACAATATCCAAAATCCATGACTTGATATATTTGTAACTTCAACTTCCAAAATACTCCTCCCATGCTTCGATAAATGTTTCATAGTACTCATCTATTATTTTTTCGATCTCATTTAACTCTTTTCTGGATAGTTTATAATTTTTTGCCAATTCTACCTGTGGTTTTAACCAAAACTTTGCCTCACCCCTTTGAGACTGGATATGTATATGCTCTCTTAACTCCTCCCTAGAAAAGAAGAAAAAACGATAACCTTTTATCTTTAAAATTGTCGGCATGCAGCTTCCTACATATTTTATTACTATAGTTTAACATATGGGCACCTCTAATAAGCTTAGACGCTCATAATGGACTTTAAACCAGTACCTACATCTAGTACTAGTACTGATAATAAGACAGCCACCGGCGGAGCAAACTAGGTTTTGATATCGCCTATTCTCTTTTTGATAGACTCGATTTTTTGATTGAGCCTATCGCTTTTGCCCTTTCGGATATCCATCTTTAGGGAGCTATAGACTCTATTTGAGTACGGTTCTAGTACTTTGTAGCAGCCTTTTACGATCTCTAGTGCCTCATCAACAGTATCGGTTTCGATGATGGTTCCCATAGCGGTTAATTTATACTCCACTCCGCTCTCATCGATGTATTTGATCACTTTACTGACATACTCACTCACACTCTCTGATTTATCCGTAGGAAACATGCTAAACTCAAGTAGTACCGACAAGCTATCCTCCTTAAACCCAAATTTTGCATTAGCCGATACATCATCTGCATTAATCATCGGTGGCATGGGCGATTGAAGTAAAGCCTCGACATAGCCTCCGGCTATGCCTGCGTTTTCCTTCAACACCCTTGCACTCAGAGCATCAACACATCTGATGCACCTTTTAATGCAAAATTTGGGTTAAAATATCACCGTTTTATTGTTGTAAACAAATATCTTATCTCTCAAAGCTAGATCAACAGCCTTTGCTAGAACAACTTTTTCGACATTTTGTCCCGCTTTTTGCATATCTTTCCAGCTAAATTCGTGATTTACCGTAACGACATCTTGAGCGATAATCGGTCCCTCATCAAGATCATCAGTCACATAGTGAGCGGTCGCACCGATGATCTTTACACCCCTCTCATAAGCCTGTTTATAGGGGTTTGCTCCGATAAATGCGGGTAAAAAAGAGTGGTGGATATTGATGATCTTACCTTTGTACCTCTCTACAAATGCGGGTGAGAGTATGCGCATATATTTGGCTAGCACTATCAGATCTCCGCCAAGTTCATCAAGCTTTTGCATAACCCTCTCTTCATGCTCCTCTCTGGAGATTCCCTGAGCCGATATCGCAAAAAAGGGTACATCAAACTTCTCAACCAAGTCTCTTAAAGTTTCATGGTTTGCTATGACGCCGAGTATATTTGCTTCAAGCTCACCGCTATAGTACCTGATAAGCAGATCTCCGAGACAGTGCGGCTCTTTGGTAGCCATGAGTACGATATCTTTTTTATGTCTTTTTTTGAGCTCTACTTCCGCCTCTTTGGGCAAAGCGCTTTGTATATCTGCTTTTAGTCTCTCGATATCCACTTCACCGCTCAGTATCGCTCTAAAAAAGAAGCGTTTATGCTCCTCATCCACAAACTCTCTATTTTTGTCGATATTTAGACCATACTTGTAGATCTCTTTTGCAAGTTCATATATGAGTCCCGCCCTATCGGGTGAGCTAACTTTTAGTACATATCTATTCAACTCTCTTCTTCTCCAACCTATCCTCTATCACGCTCAAAAGATACTCCATATAGTTTAGGGTGATATCAACTTTATTTTCAAGCTTTACAACATCGTCACTCTGTAAAGCTTCAAACATCACTAAAAGCCTCTCTCTGATATGTTTTAGAAATATCTCCTCCTCTTTGGAGTCAAGCGTAACATCCTCTTTGAGACTCTCTTCGACCATTCTCTCTTTTGCCAACAGCCTTTTGGCTTTTTGATCTTTAGCTATCCTATCTTCTATCTTCTCTAAGGCTGTCTCTACAAACTCTTTTAGTTCCATGGCTTAGCTAACCACCTCTCAAACTCTAAAAACTCCTCTTTGCTGTCCATCACAACAAACCAATCCCGCATCACCTCATCAACCCCTTCAAACTTCTCTCTTTTGTTTAGAAGTTGATTGAGTTTTCTTCTCGCCTCTATGTTACCTGGCTCCTCTTTGAGTAACTCTTTAAGTATAGAGATAGCCTCTTTGATATATCCCTGTTCCGCATGTATCGAGGCTAATGTTAGTGTATTCATCAAGCTCTACTTACGATCTCCGCTATGATTGAGCCCATCTCTTGCGTAGAGCAAACCTCTTTTGCTCCGTACGCTGAGATATCCTTAGTTCTGTAACCGTCTCTTAGTACCATCTCGATAGCTCTATCTATCTTATCAGCCGCCTCCTCTTCACCAAATGCAAATCTAAGCATCATCGAAGCGGAAGATATGGTGGCTATCGGATTTGCTATCCCTTGTCCAGCGATATCCGGAGCTGAACCGTGTATCGGCTCGTACAGCCCCACTTCACCGCCGATAGAAGCTGAAGGTAACAGCCCGATGGAGCCGCTTATCATACTTGCCTCATCACTGAGTATATCTCCGAATATATTGCCTGTAAGTATCACATCAAACTGTTTTGGGTCTCTCACAAGTTGCATGGCGGCATTGTCTATATACATGTGCTCTAGTACTACATCGGGATACTCTTTTGCTACCTCTATAACGGTATCTCTCCAAAATTGACTCACTTCAAGGACATTTGCCTTATCTACCGAACAGACTCTCCTCTTTCGCTTCATCGCCGCCTTAAATGCCTCATGGGCGATCCTTTCAACCTCCGCTTTGGTATAGAGCATCGTATTGTATGCTCTATCCTCTTCGTTTGCTCTAGGCTCTCCGAAGTAGATGCCGCCGGTTAACTCCCGCATCACCAACAGATCGACACCCTTTACAACTTCACTCTTTAGAGTGCTCGCCTCTACCAACTCATTATACACTTTTACCGGTCGATAGTTTGCATAGAGCCCAAGTGTAGATCTAAGCCTAAGCAGTCCGCTCTCGGGTCTCTTATCTCTGGGAAGATCATCCCACTTTGGACCGCCTATCGCACCAAAAAGTATCGCATCGGCGTTTCTACACCCCTCTATCGTCTCTTCGGGAAGCGGATCGCCTGTGATATCATAGGCATTACCTCCCATCAGATACTCTTCATAGCTTAACTCAAAATCACTATTTACCGCAACGGCATCTACTACTTTTAGCGCTTCATCAATGATCTCCGGACCGATCCCATCACCCTTGATAACCGCTATCTTATACCTTTTTGACATTTTCTCCCCTATAGCTTATTTGATCTCTTTTTTGGCGTAATTGATGAGTCCGCCGGCATCGATAAGTTCCTGCATAAAGGGAGGAATCGGGGTAAATTTATAACTCTTTCCGGTTGTGATATCTTTGATCTCACCGTTATCCAAATCTATCTCGATCTCATCCCCCTCGTTGATCTCGTCAGCCTCTTGAAGCTCTAAGATCGTTAGTCCCATATTGAAAGCGTTTCTATAAAAGATCCTCGCAAAACTCTTAGCTATCACAGCCGAAACTCCGGCGGCTTTTAGAGCTATCGGAGCATGCTCTCTGGAGCTTCCGCACCCAAAATTCTCTCCCGCAACGATCACATCGCCTCTATTTAACTTCTCCTTAAATGTCGGGTCGGCATCCTCCATCACATGCTTCGCCAACTCATTCTCATCCGATGTGTTAAGATATCTTGCTGCGATTATAAGATCAGTATCGATATTGTCTCCAAATTTCCAAACTTTTGCCATTGTTTCCTCTTTTTAACCCAAATTTTGCATTAGCCGATACATCATCTGCATTGATCATCGGCGGCATGGGCGATTGAAGTAAAGCCTCTTAGGCGTATACTATGCAAGTATGCATAAAGTATCGCCGTGCGAAGCTAAAAAAGCAAAGCAGTTTGCTTTTCTTTACGCTTCTCCCCCTCCGGGTGCGCCTGCGTTTTCCTTCAACACCCTTGCAATCAAAGCATCAACACATCTGATACACCTTTTAATGCAGAATTTGGGTTTAAATTTTGGCTTATTCTATCCAAATTTTTGAAAAATTTTCAATAGTTACCTATCTATACAGCGGCGTACCGTTCTCCTCATGCCACTCTACTATCCCCTCCCACGCCTCTTTGGCGCTATTTGCGTACCAAAAGATATCTCTATCCTCGCTATCTATCACACCCTCATCCTCCAGCGCCTCAAAGTCAACCACCCGACTCCAATACTCCTCTCCTACAAAAACAACCGGTATAGGCGCTATCTTTCTGGTCTGGATGAGCGTAAGTGCCTCAAAAAGCTCATCAAGTGTTCCATAACCGCCAGGAAATATCACAAGCGCACAAGCTCTCTTCATAAAGTGAAGCTTCCTAATCGCAAAGTAGTGGAACAAAAAGCAGAGATTTGGGGTGATATAGGGGTTTGGAAACTGCTCATGGGGTAGTGTGATATTAAGCCCGATAGAGTTGGCTCCCACATCAAAAGCGCCCCTGTTTGCCGCCTCCATGATACCCGGACCTCCGCCGGTCATCAAAGTTACGCTATTATCTTGCGGTCCTTTTCCCGCTTTTCCTACCAATTTGCCGAACTCTCTCGCCATATCGTAGTACTTTGATTTTTGAAGTATCTTTTTTGCTCTTTGGAGTTTCTTCTCTAATGCTTTTGAGCTTCCTCTATTTTTGATCTCACTCTCTATATTCTCCAACTTCATCTGCGCCAACTTCGGCTCAACGATCCTCGTACTACCGTAAACGACTATCGTCTTTTTTATACCGAAACGCTGAAGTACCTCTTCTACTTTTAGATAGTCAAGCTCAAGTCTTATCGGCAGTGTCGCCTCTTCAAGCAAGAACTCTTTATCATCCAAAGCCTTCTTATAGGTTGGGCTATGAAATATCGCTTTTAAGTTCTCTTTTGCCCTTGGGTCAAGCTCTATGCTCTTTGGCGGCGATTGCCACGGCAGTTTCGTCTCTCTTTTTTTATGAATGGGGTGATATGGGTGTTTTTTGTGCATATATATCCTTGTATAATCTATTGGGGTAATTTATCAAATATAGCTAATATTTGGTTCTCGATTAGTAGTGATAACGACATGATACTACAATAATACTCCTCTCAAAGATCTCATAAACCAGACGATGCTCATGATTGATGCGTCTTGACCAATAACCGGCTAACTGGTATTTGAGTGGTTCAGGCTTGCCCAAACCTCCAAAAGGTTCCCTTTTGATCTCTTTTAGAAGTAAATTTATCTTTTTGAGAATTTTTCTATCATGTTCTTGCCAATAGAGATAATCCTCCCAAGCTTCCGGTGTAAAAACAAGCTTCATTCTTCTATAAGATTATGTTCAGATACTCTGCCTGCTTTTGCATTCGCTATCGATTTTAACAGACGCTCTCTGTTCTTTTCGGACCTGAGCAGATACTCTGTTTCATTGAGCGCATTATATTCATCAAGTGAGATGATTACCACATTTTCAGAGTTTTTTCTTTTTACGATGACGGTTTCAGCGTTGTGGTAAACATCATCAAAGATCGATTTTAGATTATTCCTTGCTTCCGTAAAATTGACTACTTGCATAAAAAGTCCTTTTTCTGTCTAAAATTTTGTACATATTATAGCATGTTACGAAAAATAAATCAACTTTTATAGGAGGAGAATAGGTATTTGTAGATTTTATAGATTAGTACTAACGGTTAGTACTAACTATATTCTTATCGTTTAAGTTGATTTACCGTCTGGAGCATCTCATCGGAAGTAGTGATCGCTTTGGAGTTTGCCTCATAGGCTCTCTGTCCCGTTATGAGGTCTGTCATCTCTTCGACAAGCTGGACATTACTCATCTCTAAAAATTTATGCTTGATCTGTCCAAGCCCATCCAAGCCCGGAGTTCCAAGTATAGGATCGCCTGAAGCTACGGTGTTGATGTAGTTGTTATCTCCAAGAGAGTGGAGTCCGGCTGGGTTGATGAAGTTTGCAAGCTCTATTTTGCCGATTTGGGTTGGTTCTGTTGAGCCTGCTTGAAGTACCGTTACGGTTCCGTCATTTCCGATAGCGATATCCACCGCATCTTCAGGGATGGTGATTTCCGGTATCAGTTTATAGCCGTCACTATTGACTATCTGTCCGCTTCCATCTCTTTTAAAAGCGCCGTTTCTCGTATAAGCCACACTCCCGTCAGGTAGCTCTATCTGGAAAAATCCGCTCCCCGTGATCGCCATATCGAGTTGATTTCCGGTCTCTTTGAAGTTTCCTTGTGTAAACTGCTTTGTAACCGCTGTCGGACGGGAGCCGAGTCCCACCTCTATACCTGTAGGAGATATCGTCGTGTCGCTTGAGCTAAGTCCCGCATACTCTGTCACTTGATAAAAGAGATCGGCAAATTCGGCTCTTTGTTTTTTATAGCCTATAGTGTTGACATTGGCAATATTGTTTGAAGTAACATCTATCTGTGTCTGCTGGGCTATCATCCCGGTTGCAGCTGTATATAGTGACCTAATCATCCTCTACTCCTTATGCTCTTGTTGTTGCAAGTTTTGTTATGGCATCTCGATTTAACTCATCCATGTGGGTCGTCATCACCTTTTGGTAGATCTCTACCAATCTGCTCGTCTCTATCAGCGAAGTCATCTCTGTTACTGCATTGACATTACTCATCATCACAAACCCCTGTTTGACAAAAGAACCTTTATCCAACTCAACCGTTTTATCTTCTAAATCCTCAAGTTTATAAAGCTTCTCTCCCTCTTTTTTCAACTCTTTTAAGTTTTTCACACGAACAACCGCTATCGCACCGCTATCACCGTTCATACCGGCGATATTTCCGCTGTTATCTATCCTGATCTCATCTCCGTTTTTCAGAGAAATTGCCTCTTGTTGTGTTTTCAAAAAGCCTCTCGGTTGGAGTTTGTAGCCCTCTTTTGTGACTATTTCGCCGTTGTCATTTAGTACAAAAGAGCTTTGTTGAGTAAGCCTTATGCCGTTTGGTGTTTTAACCGCAAAAAATAGATCTTTTTGTTGCAAAGCTAGATCAAGCTTATTTCCAGTCTGCTTAAGACTGCACATAGTACAGTCGATACTATTTTCTACGATATGAGGCACTCTATTGATACTTCTGTTGAAAAATTTTGCCGCCTCTTTGGTGTGATTGCCCAGTGCCAACTTATCTCGTCTATCTTGGTACAGTCTCTCAAAATCACCGATGATTACACTATCTCTTTTAAATCCTGATGTATTAATATTGGCAAGGTTATTTGATGTAACATCGAGACGATTAAACTGCGTAACCATCGCACCTGTAACTTGATAATATCCGTTTTGCATCTCTATCTCACACTGATTTTTCAAAAAGAAGTAGCAAATAGTGTTCCTAGTACTAACCCTTTCTCAAATTTGTAACTTCATGCTAATCAACTCCAAATAAGAGCCGATATACTATTTCAAACTTAAAATAAGATAAAATATATGAATTTAGGCAAAAAAGTGTCAGGGAATTAAGTATTTTAGGGTAAAATTACATATTTAGCTTCAGGCACTTAAATATTTTTATCTTCATCTACTTAAGCCAATAGGGGAATATATGGCAACAAAAGCAAAAGATCTAAACAAAGCTTTAGAAGAGACGATCAAAAGTCACAAAGATGGATACATCACCCAAGAGGAGTTGATGGGGCTCTTTTCAAAAGCACCTACTGCGGCAAATGCAAAAAAGGTTTTGGCACTTCTAAAAAAATATAACGCAAAACTCGTTACATCCGCAGAGATCGCAAAACTTAAAAATATCCAAGAAGCGAAAGAGAGAGAAGAGAAACTCCAAAAACTTAAAGATGATGCATTAGAGAGCGAATTTGACTTAGCAAAGGATAAAGAGCTTCTTGAGTGGTCGAGAAGTGACTCTCCGGTAAGAATGTATCTTAGAGAGATGGGGCAAATACCGCTCCTTACCAAAGAGGAAGAGATAGAGATCAGCAAACAGATAGAGCTAGGTGAAGACATCATCATAGATGCATTCTGTTCTGTTCCCTACTTGATAGATTTTATCCTTGACTATAAAGATGCGCTCATTAATCGTGAAAGAAGGGTAAAAGAGCTCTTTAAAAGTTTTGATGATGACGACGATGAGAAAGAGGATGAGAGCGAAGAGGAGGCTTCAATCGAAGGAGAAGAGTCTAGTACTAAGCCTAAAAAGAGAGATAACTCAAGAGAAAAGAGGGTTATAAGCTCATTTAAAGCACTCGAAAAGGCGAAAAAAGAGTGGATCAAAGCACAAAACTCTATCAATTTGGATGATCCAAATCTAAGCGAAGAGGAGAAGATGCACCTCACGCTTCAACTTGCCTACAAGAAAAAGCTCTTGAAAGAGAAGCTCATCGACCTCGGTCCTACAAGTAAGTTGATCAATGAGCTTGTCAAGTCGATAGAGACTGCTCTAAAGAGTGATACCGGATTTGAAAAAGAGCTTAAAAAGCTTGAATATAGGCTTCCGCTATTTAACGAAACGCTAAGAGAAAATCACCAAAAGATACTCGATAATATCGTCAATATGTCCAAAGAGGATATCTTAGCCGCTGTACCTGAAGCGACGATGGTTTCAACCTATATGGAGATCAAAAAGCTCATCCAGACAAAAGAGGCAAGTAAAGATAGCTTTGATCTGGACCCTGAGTACCTAAAAGAGATTTTAGAACAAATCAAGAGGGGTAAAGCGATAGCCGATAAGGCAAAAACCAGGATGGCAAAATCAAACCTCAGACTTGTCGTATCTATCGCCAAGAGATACACAAATAGAGGGCTTCCGTTCTTGGATCTGATCCAAGAGGGAAATATCGGACTGATGAAAGCGGTCGATAAGTTTGAGTATAAAAAGGGGTATAAGTTCTCAACTTACGCTACTTGGTGGATCAGGCAGGCTATCAGCCGTGCGATAGCAGATCAAGCAAAAACCATCAGAATACCGATACATATGATAGAGACTATCAACCGTATCAATAAGATCACACGAAAACATCTCCAAAAGTATGGAAAAGAGCCGGATATCGAAGAGATCGCAAAAGAGGTTGGACTTAGTGTCGATAAGGTTAAAAATGTGATTAAAATCACCAAAGAGCCTGTAAGTCTAGAGGCGCCTATCGGCAATGAAGATGACGGAAAATTTGGTGATTTTGTAGAGGATAAAAAGTCTGTTGCCCCTATGGAGAGTATGCTCAAGGAGGATCTCAAAGGACAAATCAGCAGTGTACTAGAGCAGTTAAGCGAAAGAGAGCAGGCTGTTGTGAGAATGCGATTTGGACTCTTAGAGGATGAGAGCGATAGAACCCTCGAAGAGATCGGAAATGAACTCAATGTCACTAGAGAGAGGGTAAGACAGATCGAAAACTCCGCCATCAAAAAACTCAAACACCCTAAAGTGGGTAGAAAACTCAAAAACTATATAGAGGAGTAATACTCCTCCGTTACTTCAAAATATAGTTAATAATCAAAGCACCACATTATATCAACTTGATATTTTTGTAAAAGTATCTTTTTGGCTTACTTTTGTGTATAATTAGATATACATAATACTACACATTAAAGGATATCCATTATGGTTAGCGTAGTTGACTTGAGGAAAAGAGGGATCAAGGCGGTTGAAGAGGAGTTGAAAGAGAGCGATAAGGCTATCATTAGTTTTAAAGGGAAGCCAAAATATGTAATGCTCCCTATCGAGGAGTATGAAAAGATGGAGCTTGATATCGCATATGCTCAGCTAAAAAAGAAAAAAGAACTAGGCGTAGCATATGAAAGTGATGCAAAAACATTAATAAAAAAAATAGAAGATGAGCTATAAACTCATCTATGATGACAAGTTCATCAAAAAGAGTGCAAAGTTTTTAAAGAAGCATCCCAATCTAAAAGATAGATATTATAAAACGCTCGAGATATTGGAAGATAATCCATTTCACCCCTCCTTAAGACTTCATAAATTAAGTGGGAGCGATTACCGCTCAATCTCCATCAATATGAACTATAGAATTATTCTTTACTTTCTTATTAAAGATAAAGATATATATCTACTTGATATCGACTCTCACGATAAAGCTTATCAAGGTCTATAAAAAATAGTACTAATCAATGCTCCAAACGGCACTGCTAAAAATCCTAGCAAATAGGGTACAATCTTTAGGTAGTGGTTATTTACAAGATAGAGAAAGCCTAGTACTAAAATCACATAGGAGATCACTCTCAAAGGGTTAAACAAGCCCCCCGCACTTTTGATCAGATTTTCTCCGCTTTTTTTGAGTCCTGTCTGCTTAGCCTTCTCCTCTTTGATGATCTCTTTTATCTCGTTAGTACTAAGATTATCGGTAGTACTAGCGCTTTTTGCTTCACTATAGAGATCAAACCGATCTTCGATCTTCTCTATCTCATCTCTCTCTTCAAAGGCTCCGCTCTCAAGCCTCTTTTGGACAACTCTTTTGTAGGATAAAAAGGATGAGATCGTCACAAAGAGTGATGAGAAAAAGGCTATCTGTGTGTTGATAAGCCACTTCTCTCCCATGTATAGCGATACCCCAAGCAGTAAAGCATCGGCAAGCAAGATCGCAATAGCCAGGGGTTTAATCTGCGTCATCATCTTCGTCAGGTTGATTGTAGTGCTTATATCTTGGGTCATCTTTTAGTTTGTCAAGTTCCGCTTTTTGCTTGGTATAGGCTCTCTTGATATTGAGTCCGGCAGCCGCTACTCCCCAAAAAACACCAAGCCACAAAAGCCAACCCTTTCCAAAAAGCTTCATCAAGCCGACCCCGATAGCCACACCTATCAATATAGCAACAACGATCGAGACTCCAAGGGAGAGTTGTTCGGCTCCCTCTATAAACTTGCCGTATTTTGGTTTTTCCCTTTCACTCATACAATCTCTTTAAAGCACTCTTTTGCTTTTTGGATAACCTCATCTATAAGACTTTCATCCATCACACTGCAGATAAAACCGGTTTCATACTGACTACATGCAAAATAGACACCCTTTTGAAGCATATGTTGGTGAAATTTTGCAAAGAGATCGGCATCGCTACGCTTTGCATCGTCAAAGTTTTTCACCTCATTTGAGTTAAAGAAAAACCCAAACATACTACCTCTCACATCCGTCTGCAATGTCAGTCCGGCATCTTTAGCACCCTCTTTCAATCCATCAGTCAGCCTCTTCGCTAGAGTTGACAACCTATCATATAGCGCTGCATCACCTTTTAGCTTTCTTACGGCACTTAGTCCCGCTCTCATCGCTACCGGATTTCCACTAAGGGTTCCGGCTTGATAGATATCACCGTCCGGAGAGAGTCTATCCATGATCTCACTTCTTGCGGCAAAGGCACCTACCGGCATACCGCCGCCTATCACCTTTCCAAAGGTAACGATATCGGGCTTCGTACTAACGATACCCATAGAGCCTTTTAGACTCGCTCTAAATCCACTCATCACCTCGTCAAATATCAATAACGCTCCATGCTCGTCACACAGTGCTCTAAGAGCATTTAAAAATGGTTCATCAGCCGGTACTAACCCCATATTTCCGGCTATCGGCTCTATGATAACCGCCGCTACACCGCTTGAACTCTCAAAGCATCTTTTCACACTCTCTATGTCGTTATATTTTGCAAGAAGCGTATGTTTGGTCAGATCAGCCGGAACTCCCGGTGAACTTGGCGTACCGAATGTCGCCGCTCCACTTCCCGCTTCCACCAAAAGTGAATCGCTATGTCCGTGGTAACACCCCTCAAACTTGATGATATCATCCCTTCCGGTAAAACCTCTTGCCAACCGTATCGCACTCATTACCGCTTCTGTTCCGCTACTGACAAACCTCACCTTATCTATCACATCGTCAAATAGCGCTACAATCTCCTTTGCTAACTCTGTCTCTACAAGTGTCGGTGCACCGAAGCTTAAGCCTTTTTGAACACTCTCGATAACGGCATCCTCTATATCTTTGTCTCTGTGACCAAATATCAGCGGTCCCCAGCTTTGCACAAAATCTATGTATCTATTGCCGTCTATATCATAGAGGTATGCCCCCTCACCTCTCTCGATAAATATAGGTTCACCTCCCACGCTCTTAAATGCCCGAACAGGACTATCTACACCCCCCGGTATATACCTCTTTGCCTCATTAAAAGCCTCTTTACTTCTATCAATTTTCATCGCTATTTTCCTTTTTTGAATCTTTGGTTAAGTAGTAGTAGAGATGCGCCTTCTCCTCGGTCGTAAGATAGTATTCGGGCATCAAGTCACTCCTCTTTTTAAATGCAGCCAAAAACTTTTTCATCGAGATATTGTTGATTCTTGGTGCTTTTAACTCATACTCTTTACCATCTTTTACATAGATACTGATCACCATACCCTCTCCATGCTCTCCATGACACTTATCGCACCCTATGCCTCTTGGGTTTTTATAAAGCATCTTCGCATACTCATCGGTGGTGATAAAGTCACCGTAAAGTGCCGATAATAGCATAGGTATCATGATGAGTAATCTCATTTACCAACCCCTTATTAACCCCTGTTTATTTATTAATTATGTTTAAATAATAAGTGCTATAATATCAAAATATAGTTAAACTCAAAATTTGCATTAGTCAATACATCATCTGCATTGATGCACCTTTTAATGCAAAATTTGGGTTAAAGGTGATAAATTGGAAATATTGGACGGAAGAGCACTATCATCAGAGATTAAAGCAAGGTGCAAAGAGGATGTCGCAAAGCTAAAAGAGAGGGGGATTACCCCCGGTCTTGCTGTGATACTCGTAGGTGATGATCCGGCAAGTCATACCTATGTGGCTATGAAAGAGAAGAGTTGCAAAGAGGTAGGGATCTACTCCATTGTCCACAAGATGCCTGAAGATATCTCGCAAGACAAGATCCTTGAGACGATAGAGATGATGAATCAAAATCCTAACATTGACGGGATACTTCTACAGCTTCCTTTGCCAGAGCATATTAACACTCAGAAGCTCCTCTCGGCAATCGATCCGCAAAAAGATGTAGACGGGTTTCATCCGACAAATGTAGGAAAATTAGTACTAGGACTTGATGCATTTGCACCCTGCACACCACTTGGTGTGATGGAGCTTTTAAAAAAGTATGATATAGATCCTAAGGGCAAAGATGTATGTGTCGTAGGTGCGAGCAATATCGTCGGCAAACCAATGATGAATCTACTTTTAAATGCAAACGCAACTGTCGATATCTGTCACATCTACACAAAAGATTTAGCGGCTCACACAAGAGATGCTGATATGGTGATAGTAGGTGTAGGCAAGATAGGACTTATCACAGCCGATATGGTAAAAGACGGCGCTATCGTTATAGATATCGGTATCAATAAAACCGAGGATGGCAAAATCGTCGGTGATGTAGCGTATGAAGAGGTATCCAAAAAGTGCTCATATATTACACCGGTTCCAGGAGGTGTAGGACCTATGACGATCGCCATGCTTATGCAAAATACTGTCAAATCCGCTAAAAGGAGAGTCGATGCTTAAGAAGCTAAATAGACTTTCTAGTAGTTGGATCGGTCGTTTTGTTTATCATACATTAAGCTTTAGTTTTTGGTTACATAGATTTTCCGGTAGTTGGACCGGTACGATCATCATCGTACTATCTATTATCTTTTTTATCGCTCAAGCGTTTGTGATACCAAGCGGTTCTATGAAAAGAACTCTGCTTATCGGTGACCATCTCTTTGTTAAGAAATTCGCTTATGGTATCCCAACACCTCATATCCCTTTTCTTGAGATACCGGTACTACCCGATTTCGACGGAGATGGACATTTGCTGGCAGGTGAGGGACCCAAAAGGGGTGATATCGTTGTGTTTAGATACCCGCCAAACCCCTCTCAACACTTTGTCAAAAGGTGCGTTGCCGTCGGCGGAGATAGAGTAATGGTCATAAATAAAGTCCTTTATATCAAACCTCATGAGGGTGACGCATATGTAAAACAGCACTATCCACCGTCCAAGATCGTAAAAATAGGTGAGGGATTGTGGGTCAAAAATCCATATAGAGACAAATTCAAAGGTATCCAAAATGACCCTACTGTGCAAGCTCCGATCCTTCTAAACTTTCCCGAAACCGAAGTTCCACAAGGGGAGTACTTTATGATGGGTGACAATAGAGATCACTCAAACGATAGCCGTTTTTGGGGGAGCGTGCCTTACAAGTTTATCGAAGGAACCCCTTGGTTTATCTACTTCTCTTGGGATAAAAACTATAAAATCAGATGGAATAGAATCGGTCACTTTGTAGATACTATAGAGCGCGACCCCTCATTTATAGACCCATCTGTTGCGCTTGGAAGCTAGATCTTTAGATAACTGCTAGTATAAAATGTTACCGAACTAAACGATAGCACTAATATTTATTTATTTAGGTCATAGTTACTTAACCTCCTAATCTTTTTCATGCTATTCTTTGGCATACATAAAAAGTTAATAGAGGATTTTATTATGCACTTTCAACATCTAAAAAACTTCATAGAAAATCGCTTACGAAAAGATGACATCTATATACCTGGTACAATCTTTTATCTCGTCAAAAATGAGGGTGTAGGAAGCAAAGAGGAGATTGCAAGGCTCATATATATCTTTGAATATAAACACTCGTTGGAGTATTACGAAAAGATAGTCGATCAATTTGCCTCAACACTACTTGAGGATTATAATCTTTTGATTAAAGAGGATGATAACTATAAACTTATCACTTGGCCGTTAAAGAAGAGTGAGGTAGATGAGATCATCTCTCTTTGCTATAAAAAATCAAACGGTTTTTTCAAAAACCTTCAGATAAAGAGGTGTATAGCTTAATAGAGCATCTCATATTCTCCCTCTAGCTACAAGCTCCACTATCAAGAGCTGTGCTCTTTTTTAAATCTTTTAAAAATCTTTTCAAAATCTAGTTCCACTCCACACTCTAAATCATCAAAATGATACTTCTCTTTTGTAAAATCACCCTGTTTTTGGTAGATATTGTTTTCGATTTTGTAGATTTTTGCAAAGAGTGTTTTTGGATAAACCAAGATGTAGTACAAAACTTTCTCTCTCTCATATATCTCAAATTTTACTTTTTCATCTCTCTTTGCCGTAGCATCAGAAACTATCTCTATGATGATTTTTGGAGCTTTTCTTATATAGTCTGACTCCTCACCGCATATCAGAGCGATATCGGGTCTCAAAACATTTTCACTATCGACTATATAATCAAGCTCATAGACCACTTCACAATCTTCGCATTCACTAATTTCATCAAATAGAGCATGCGAAAAAGCCATACTCAAACTTTGGTGATCTCTCATAGGACTGGGAGCCATTGCGATAGGCATCCCCTCTATCAGCTCCCAATCACCTTTCCACTGCTTATAATCCTCATAACTGTAACTCTCTATGACATTTGCAACACCCATGATAGACTCCTTAGATCTCTGCATATGATTATATCATAAAACAGGAATGGGACTTAAGCTACTTTGAGTTTGAAGGAGTTTAGTACTAAACCCTCATCTCCTCTTTATAGGCATATCCTTTGCTATCAAGAAGCTCTCTGATCATATCTTGATGCTCTTTCCCTTTGGTTTCGAGTGCCAAGGTGACATAAGCATCGCCGTATGAGAGATTTGTCGAAGTTCTATCATAGTCTATCTGTATGATATTGGCTCCCGCATTGCTGATAAGGTCACTCAACTTCTGAAGTGAACCGGGTTTATCGACAAGGGTAATGACAAACTTCATCTTTCTATAGGATTTGATGAGACCCTTTTCTATGATAAGTGAGAGCATACTGACATCGATATTGCCGCCGCTGAGTATAGTTCCTATTTTTTCACTCTTACTAAACGGAAACTTTTGATGCATGATAGCCGCCACTCCCGCCGCACCGGCACCCTCTACCACAAGTTTTTGCCGCTCGAGTAAAAAGAGTATCGCAGAAGCTATCTCTTCATCATCCACCTCAACCACATCATCCACCAACTCTAGTACTAAACTCAGATTTTTCTCATTGACATCTCTTACCGCTATACCGTCAGCTATCGTTTTGACAAAGAGTGAATCTATAGGCTTTTTTGCCTTAAATGAATCATACATCGCATCGGCACCTTTGGCTACAACGCCAATGATACGGATATCGGGCTTCAACGCTTTCAATGCTGACGCTACACCCGCTATCAAACCGCCGCCTCCGATAGATACCACTACAGTATCTAGATCTTCAACATCTTCGATCATCTCAAGCGCTATCGTGCCTTGCCCCGCCATAACGGCTTCATCGGCAAACGGGTGGATAAAGGTTAGATTTTCATCTTTTGCCTTTTGAAGAGCATATGCATACGCTTCATCATAGTTTTCACCGTGAAGTATCACATTCGCCCCAAGGGCTTTGGTGTTTTCAACCTTTAAAAGAGGAGTGGCTTCAGGCATGATGATGGTTGCCGGGATATGAAAGGTTCTGGCACTAAAAGCGACACCTTGCGCGTGATTTCCGGCACTTGCCGCTATCACACCTCTCTTTTTCTCTGCATCACTCAGTAGCGCTATCTTATTGTACGCTCCTCTTAGCTTAAAAGCACCGGTTAGTTGTAGATTTTCTTTCTTTAAAAAGACTTTCGCACCGACTCTATCACTCAGTATCGGAGCAAAAGCAAAGGGAGTTTTCACTACAACTCCACTTACCCTCTCTTTTGCCCTTTTTATCTCTTCTAACGGTATCATTTAGCTGTTCATCACCCTCATATGCTCTATCATCGCACATCTATTTTGCACCACTTTAAGTCCCATCTGCTTCGCCCTGCTTGCCGCTTTATTGTTGACTATACCCTCTTGGAGCCAAAGAACCTTGACATCATTTCTTCTGGCAATAATATCAACAAGCTCATCGGCAACACTCGCTTTTCTAAACATATCCACCATATCTACTCGTTCTTTAATATCCTCCAGACTTCTATAAACCTTCTCACCGAGTATCTCATCACCTTTAGGATATATGGGGATGATCTTAAACCCCTGCTCTTTTAGATATTTTGCAACTCTGTGACTCGGCTTATTTTCATCCGGCGAAAGTCCCGGGATAGCTATCGTTTTAACACTCTCAAATATCTCTTTGATCTTCTTTGGATCCTCGTTCACTGTCGGAATTTCACACTCCATTATTTATCCTTTAAACCATTTTTTTACTTTATCTATCACTCCCTCAAACTTACTATGATGGGGTTTGCTCTCATAACCAAATGAGTCATTTAGTTTCTCAAGCATCTCCCTTTGCTCACTTGTTAGCTTTTTAGGGTAGATGATCTTCACTTGAGCGATCATATCCCCTTTTCTTCCATTGTGAACATTTTCAACACCCTCACCTCTGAGTACAAACTGCTGTTTATCTCTCACGCCTGAAGGGATGGTGATACTCTTTTCTCCTCTAAGCGTTGGGATCGTTACCTCACCGCCCAGAACGGCTTGAGTAAAAAATATTGGAACCTCTATGTAGATATTGTCTCCATCACGAACAAAGTGCTCATCATCTTCAACCATTACCAAGATATAGAGATCTCCCCGCCTTCCGTTTTTAGCGATATTTCCTTTGCCGCTGACTCTTAGTCTGTTTCCATAGTCTATCCCGGCAGGTATCTCAACGGTGGTAGTCTCCGTCACCTCGATATATCCGTCCCCGTCACACTCACTGCATGGATTTTGCACTTCCGTTCCGCTCCCGCCGCAAGTCTCACATGTCTGGGCAAATGTCATAAAGCCTTGTCGATAGTAAACTTCACCCTGCCCACCGCAGTTTGAGCACTTTCTAACTTTTCCGTCTCTCTCACCGGTACCGCCGCATGCTTTACATCTAGTTTTGTATCTGTAGGTTATATCTTTTTGGGTTCCAAATATCGCTTCATAAAACCCTAAAGTAACCTCTACCTCGATATCGAGAGGATACTTGTCATACTCTCTTCTGCCTCTGCTATTAAATGAACCGAAACCGCTTCCAAATACAGACTCGAAAATCGCACTCAAGTCATCCATATCCATACCGCCTCCGCGGCTAAATCCACCGCCTTCTAAACCGGCTTTTCCATACCTGTCATAGATCTCTCTCTTGGAGCTATCGCTTAGCACCTGATACGCTTCATTGACAAGCTTAAACTTCTCTTCAGCCTCTTTGTCGCCTTGATTTCTATCGGGATGGTACTTTAGGGCAAGTTTTCGATAAGCCTTTTTGATCTCAGAACTAGAGGCATCTCTGCTAATCTCTAAAATCTCATAATAATCAACTTCCATACTCATCTCTTAACTACCCTTTTTTGTAAAAATAACTAAACATACTATTCTATCTAAAATGGTGTTAAGTTTGAAGTATAGAGGGTAAAAGTTATAAAAATTTGTAACTTTTACCATAAATTTCGTTTGGTTAGTAGTACTTTATATTTAATCCCAAAGTAAATGATATTTGTGAGTGTTTAACCGAAGCTTCACTGGTGACACTTGATAGGTTTCTAGCAACTTGTGCCGGCATCTTCTTGCCGCCTGCGAGATTTGCCACTTGTGCTTGCGTTAAAGCAGATGTATCATAACTCACACTCTCTCTAGGGGAGTATACAAAAGCAAAGTCAAGTGAAGTGTGTTGGTTGATTCGTTTTCCAAGACCGAAGGTAAAGTGCTGCTCAGGTAGTGCCGGAAAGCCTGCCAAGTTAAAGTAGTTGAGTACCGCCGCTTTATAGTTTTTATAATTAAAGCCTTTTTGATCAAATGCCGGTCCGCTCTTTTGCCCTCTTATTGGGCTTTTTGCATAGTTATATCCAAATCTCCATGTTAGATCATATCCGATCTTTTCATAACCAAATGCAAAGACATTTTGATTTTTCCAACCAAAGTCTTTATATCCGTCAGCACTTCCCCACATAATATTTCGATAATCAAAAAGTAGGGTTTGAGACTTATCAAGTTTGTATGCAAATCCTATCCCTATCTCACCAGGCTGTGTCAGGTCATCGGAAAAGCCTTTTAAACCGAATGCTTTAGTAGCTGATGAGATTTGGTGATCATATTTCATCTTTATAGGCGTCTTTAGTACTAGTCCTACCTGTAAATTTTTTACTTTAACATCTTTAACTTCAAAATCCTGGACATTATAACCAAGACCAAACTGAGCACCAAACCCTATATCTTCACTTGTACCGGTTCCTGTATTGACATTGTGATAGCCGCCTTGTCCGTCAGATTGATAAGCACCGCTGTTAAATGACATTCCAAACGCACCATACATAATCACCGGTACTAAACCGACTCTCAGTTTCTCATTTATCCGTTTTGCGTAGGGTATGGCAAAAGACATGATTTGGATGTTTGTTGTCAGTTGATTACTGCCGTTTTTTGTACCGATGTATTCATTTTGTGGGGTATTTGGGTCAGGTCGGTGTCCTTTGAATGGATTACCGTAAAACGGCTGATCATCGAAATAGTCAACACCCATACCGCCGATACCAAACATACCTATACCCCAAACTGTATCATCATCGATCTGATAGGAGATAGCCACTTCGGGGATCAAAGAGATACCCTTATCACTACTTTGATAGGATGGGTTTGAGTTACCGCCACCAACAGCCGTGGTATCGATACCGTTTTTAAACTTTACATGAGGAGAAAAGTAACTCCCCCCAAACATAACTCTTTTATTCTCTATCAAAGCTGGATTTACAAGAGCTGATTCCGCTCCTAGCGAATAGGCTATGCCAGCTCCTCCCATCGCTCTCGTCTTTGGTCCTAAACCTATAAGATAGTCTCCGTTTGTCGCCTGCAATGCAGCCGTAGCAACTACAGAGATAGCCAACCCTTTAGATAGTCTTTTTGTTATATTTTTCATAACTCCTCCATATAATTATTTGAAAAATTATAGGGAGCTTTTGTTACTCTTTTGTTAGTACTAGTTAAAATAGTTATAATCCCAAATTTTGCAGTAAAAGGTACATCAGATACATTAAATACTCTGAGTGCAAGGGTGTTGAATGAAAACACAAGCGCATACGCAGTTATGCGTCGAGGCTTTACTTCAATCGCCCATACCGCCAATGATAAATGTAGATGATGCGCTGACTAATGTAAATTTTGGGATAATGTTTCGTCAATATTTTGTAGTTTTTTGAGTGCAGATTTTTTGAGTTCATCATATCTCTCTTGATCTAAGTTTAACTTACGCATTACATCTTCTGCATCTCTATCATCGAGCATGAATTTGATGATCTTAAACTCTTTTTTGGTCAATCTCTTTCGTATAAGTATCTGGATCTCTTTCTCTTGGGTACCAAAGAGTCGAATAATGCTATTCATATAAGGGCACCTCTAATAACCCTAGACACCCATAAGATATACCTTATCACCTATGGTGATATCTCCTTCCTCTAATGCTTTGACAAAGATACCTCTGTGGTTTCTTAAGAGTTTTGGAGCTCGTTTGTCTATTGAAGAGAGATGCTTGCATACTGTTGGGAAAAGCGTCACTTCCAACTCAAGATCACCTATCGATAATTTGCTTCCTATTTCTAAACTATATATGTCAAAATCGGTTTTTACTATTATGTTTTCTCCTAGTTCTCCATAGGTAGTTTTGATACCGTTTTCTTGAAGCAGATCATAACTACCTGTTGAAGTCATGAGTATAGTACGATCAGATCTCTTGCCGTAATATTTATCATTTATGACGCCACTTTTATCTAAAGAAAGAGTCTTTTTGCAAGAGTGTTTATTACTCTCTTTCTCTGTCAAAAACAGTTCTACTATTTCACCAATAAAACGAGCTCTAGCCATTATAAATCCTATATTTTGAACAATTGTGAAAAATATACTACTTGACTTTAAATTAATATTTCATTACAATTACTACGCTGTAAGTTGTTTTGCTATGGTAAATATAATTTTTTGTTATATTTATGATAACAAAAACTATACATCTTACATATAAAAAGGGAGGATTAATGAGTAGTTCAAATAAAGAGCAGCTTAGTAGAAGAGCCTTCTTCAAAAAGTCTGCTCAATATTCAGTCGGTGCTATTGCCGCAGCATCTGCGATCGCACCTGTAAGCATGAAGGCTGACGATCCTGCAATCATTGAGGAGCAGCCTTGGGCAACTCAACTTGGTGATCCGGTTACAAAAAATAGATACGGTTTACCGTCACCATATGAGCATAATGTACTTAGAAGAAACTCTAAGCTTCTAAGATCCGGTAACTGGCAAGCATCCATCGCCATGACGCCAATTCATGAGCTTATGGGTATCATCACGCCAAACGGTCTCTTCTTCTCGAGATGTCATGGAGGTATACCTCACATAGATCCAAATAAACATAGATTGATGATACACGGTCTTGTTGAAAAACCGTTAGTACTAACAATGGATGAGCTTAAGAGGTATCCAAATGTCAGCAGAATACACTTCATAGAGTGTCCGGCAAACGGCGGACCGGAATGGAGAGGACCGCAGTTTAATACTGTCCAGTTCTCAATGGGTATGATGAGTTGTGCGGAGTGGACAGGTGTCTATCTTAAAGATATTCTTGCTGATGTTGGTTTAAAACCGGAAGCAAGATGGATGCTAGCCGAAGGTGGTGATAGCTCACATATGGGTAGAACGGTTCCGATAGACAAAGTTCTAGATGACGCCATGATCGTTTGGGGTCAAAACGGTGAAGCGCTAAGACCGGAGCAAGGCTATCCTATCAGACTTCTGCTTCCGGGATGGGAAGGAAATCTATGCGTTAAATGGTTAGCAAGACTTGAGTTTGCAAGTGAGCCGTGGTATGCCAAAGAGGAGACTGCAAAATATACAGCGCTTAAACCGGACGGAAAAGCGATACAGCACTTTTATGCAAATGAAGTAAACTCCGTTATCACTTCTCCTTGTCCTGAAAAGCCTTGGACTCACCTCAAAAAAGGTGATATCGTTGAGATTGAAGGCTTGGCATGGAGCGGTATGGGAACGATAGAGGGAGTTGATATCTCATTTGACGGCGGTAAAAACTGGGTTGAAGCTTCACTCAAAGGTTTAGTACTGCCTAAAGCTTGGACGAGATTTAGCTACATCTATAAATATGAAGGCAAACCTCTTCTTCTAAGCTCTAGAGCAAGAGATGATGCCGGTCATATCCAGCCGACAGTGAAACAAGAGAGATCGGTAATGGGTGTTGAATCGGTTTATCATAGAAACGCTATCAAAACATGGCAAGTTACAGAGAAAGGGGAGGTGAACAATGTTCAAGTCTTATCGTAGTTTAAAGAGCTCTATCATTGCTTCAGCACTATTGGTAGGTGTACTCACTATTACTGCATGTGGTGCAAATGAAGAAAAAAGTGATAGATTAACAGTAGAGAAACAAGTTCAAGAAGCAGCACAAAGTATCAAAGATAAAGCTAGCGTTACTGTTAGTAAAGCAAAAGAGAGTGCATCAGAAGCAACCGAAAAAGTAACAAAAGTTGTAGCACCTACTCCAAAAGCAAACGAAACTCATGCAGAGGAGGCTTCAAAATCTAATACGGTTACAAATACAAAAGCGGAAGTTTACCCGCCTGCAAAGATCACAAATCCTGCAGCTAGCAGAACCTATGCTAACGGTAAAAAGGTAATTGACGGCGGTGTCACCTACCCTATAAAAGATGGGAAAACCGGTCCATACTATGTCAATATGCAAGCTGTAAAGATGGCTAAAGAGATTCACTACGGTAGAAAACCTACCACAAATGAGATCAAAGCGTGGGATATCGATGTGATGCCTGACGGAACCGGACTGCCTGAGGGTAAAGGAAGCGTCGAAGAGGGTAGCGAAGTCTATGAAGCAAAATGTGTCTCATGTCACGGTGACTTTGGAAGTGGTGGCGGAGGTTATCCGGCACTTGCTAAAGGTAATGCCTATGAACTGCAAAAAACGCTTACAAACCAAAGGGTTAATCCTGACGATGAAGGGCCGGTTAGAGTTTTTGGAACCTATTGGCCACAAGTGAGTACACTTTGGTGGTATATCAAAACAGGTATGCCGCATCCTGCACCGCTTAGCCTAACAAATGATGAAGTTTATGCACTTGTTGCATATACAATGTCAATCAACGAGCTAAAAATCGACGGTGAAGAGCTTGATGATGACTATGTGCTAGATAGAGAGAAGTTCTTAAAGATCGTTATGCCTAATAGAGATGGATTTGTACCTAAGATTGACGGCCCTAATGGGCTTGAGAATGCAAGAGCATTTTATGATGATGTAAAAAACTACGGCAACGGTACTAGATGTATGAAAGATTGTTTCAAAGGTGAGCCTAAGATCTTACCTATCCAGATAGAGCAAACTGAGTTCTTGCCGCCAATATCGACAAAAAGAGATCTTCCGAAAAAAGAGGCATCTGCCGATAACGCAAACGCTAAAGGTGAAGAGATATATAAAAGTACTTGTGCCGTATGTCATGACAGTGGAGCGGCAGATGCACCTATCCTTGGAGCAAAAGCTGACTGGGAAAATAGGTTAAAAGCTGGAGAAGATACGATCCTTAAAAATGCTATCAACGGTAAAGGTGCTATGCCTCCGAAAGGTGGTAAAAGTAGCTTGAGCGATGAGGATATGAAAGCTGTTGTTGAGTTTATGCTTAGCAAAGTCAAGTAAGGATTCACGATTTATTCACTCTCTTGAGTTATAATATGGAGTTCAATCATTGAACTTCATATTAGATAAAGAGTAAAAGAGATTTGAGACTAAATTTTATGAAAGGATGGAAGATATGAAAAGAAGAAGCTTTTTAGGAATGGGTTTAGCGATGCTAGCTTCGATTCCGGCAGCTTTAAGCGCTGTTGATTTTAGAAAAGAGAAGCCAAAAGTTTGGGAAGAGAAAAATGTTTATGACGGCAAAAAGCCTACTGAAAAAGGTGTAGAGGCTGCGATCAAAGATCTTTTCGGCGATGTTAAACTTGAGGAAAAAGGGGTTACTGTTAAAGCACCGGATACTGCAAGCAACGGTGGTGCCGTACCTGTAAAAGTAAAAAGTGATATTGAAGCAAAAACAGTAGCTCTTTTCCAAGATGTAAACCCTGAAGCGACAGTTGGAGTATGGACAGTAGCTGAGGGTCAACCGGTTGACTATGAGTTTAAAATCAAAATGAAAGCAAGTGGTACTATCACAGCGGTGGTTGAGGGTAAAGACGGTAAGTTTTATGTAGGTAAAAAGAGCCTAAATGTTGCTCTTGGCGGATGTGAAGGTTAAGGAAAAGGGAAAGGATAGAAAATGGGAAAAGTAAAAATTAAAGCAAAAATGAAAGGCGATGTAGCTGAAGCTAAAGTAATGATTAAAAACCCTATGCTTACATATATCCAAGCGAAGAAAAAGGGTAAAGAGGCAAACTTTGTTACGCATGTAACCGCTAAAATCGGCGATAAAGTGGTTTATGACCTATCATCAAGCCAATTCTTCTCTAAAAACCCTATATTTAAATTTAAAATCAAGGGTGCAAAAGCGGGTGACGAACTCGTAGTGAGCTATGAGACACTCAAAGGCGATAAAGGTTCCGGTAAAAAGAAAATAAAATAGCCTAAACTCATTTAGTACCAAAGATATTTTGGTACTAAATATGACTCCTATATAACACAGGAACATCGACAATGAACTTTCAAAAAATAGCATGCGAAGAGGATATCAAACTCCTAATAAAATCAGCTTTTTCCGTAGAACTCAATCTATCGGGTTGCTTTGGTTACAGCAAAGACGAAGCGCTCATCATCAACTCCACAAATGCCCCGTTAAAACAGCTTGAACATACCCTTGCGTCTATGCGTGCTATCTTAGAGATGAGTATGACCCTGCCAAAAGAGAAGCGATACGGAGCCATCAATGTTAATGAGATACAAAGAGAAACTATCTCGAGCGATGACAAAAGATACGATAAAGTAACTTATGAGATAACGGCGATGAAAGAGAGTGACTATGCCGCTTTTATCGAAGAGTACAAAGAGGGTATGGAGAGAGAGGGTTTTGATGTAGAGGATCACTTTCGAAGGCGAAAAGAGGCTACGATCAAGCGAGAAGTCACATTTTGGTTTGACATCAGCAATCTATGATACCCCACAAATCTTTTACTCTCTTAGTACTAACCCTACTATTCCTCCTCTCTTTTAATGCGTGTAGTGTTAAATACGGAACGACCTATCAAGTTAGTACTACAACACGAAACCACTCATATCTCTACAAAGTAACCGAAATTAACCGTATATCAAGAGGTCCACACAATATCGATGGAATTTTGCCTTTTCCCCAGATTGATAAACGGTACTATCTTTTTGAAACAAAAAAACTTGGTTGGATTAAAGGCACAGAAGTGAAATTTTATACTTATGATCAAGAAGGCAATATTGGCTATAGATACAACTATTACGATATAAACAACAGCTACTTTTACTTTTCAATAGATAAACTCATCATTCAAAATTTAAAAATCTGCGGCAAACACTATCCAGCTTGCTCCAAAGTAGGACTAAATAGAGAGTTTGCAATTCAATAGTATTGGAAAATTATTTTCTTATAAGATAGTTTTGTATATAATCTACTCTGAAAATATTCAAAAAGGAGGAGATTATGGCTGTTAGAGGAAACTCCATTATCAAAGGGATAGAGGTTGAAGAGGTGATTAAACTTCTCAACAAGGCATACGCAGATGAGTGGCTTGCATACTATCAATACTACATCGAAGCAAAAGTGATCAAAGGTATCATGAAAGATGCGGCAATTGCCGAACTTAACCAACACGCAACAGATGAACTAAGACACGCCGATCTGGTGGCAAACAGGATACTACAACTAGGAGGTACCCCGCTTCTAAACCCCCAAGAGTGGTTTAAAGAGACAAACTGCGGATATGAGGAGCCAAAAAACTTCGATGTTGTCGCACTCCTTGAAGACTCTATCAAGGGTGAACAGTGTGCGATATCTACATATGCTAATATCGCTGAGATCGTAAAAGATAAAGACATTGTCACTTACGATATCGTCAGTCAAATATTGGCGGATGAAGTAGAGCATGAAGAGGATCTACAAGATTTGCACGATGATATAACGGGCTTTATCGAGAGTTTTAGGGAGTAGTACTAACTACTCCTTATGGTGCTCCGCTTCGTACTCAGCCTCAAAGAGCCGTCTATTTTGGATGATGATAGCAACCAACACAAAGGCGTAAACAAAAGTCGAGAGTAAAATAATCCCCACAACGATCGCTTCAAACATCTCTTTATGCTCGAAACTCTCAGGCAACATCTGAAGCATCACGATAGAGAGACCTCCCTTTATACCGGCAAAAAGTAGCACACTCCACCATCTAAAGCCGACATCCGTCATACTCTTAAATTGGTTTGAGATAAGGGCAAATTTACCCATCATCAACGCTCTGATAATCGTCGTTACCGCAAACATCCAAACTATCTCTACCCTATATTTCCAAAGCAGGTCGATATGTACGATACTCGCCATCGCATCAAATAAAAGGGCATTTGCAAGAAGCGCAAGAACTGTGATATAGTTTAAGTTTTGTTTATAGCGCTCTATGGATGTGATATCTCTACTAAGTCTTCTGGTAACCCCATAGATAAAATTGCTTGAAAAGCGCTTTTTTGCCTTATTTGCCCGGTTTAGTATCCGCTTTCCTTGTCTTGCTCTTCTATCGCTCTCTTTGAGGGATTTGACCGTTATATGGTTTAGTGTGATGATAGAGACGATAACTGCCAAAAGTCCAGATACATGAAAGTGCTCCGCTATCTCAAACGCCAAGTAACCGGTAAAGATGATGAGCACCAACTCGCTCATCGTATCTTGGGTCTGTTGCATCAAAAATATCCCGATAAATCCAACGATCAAACCGATCGCAATAGAGAGCAGTAAAACCTTCAAAGAGATAAAGGTTATCTCAAATGCCGTGATCTGCTCACCCTGCATCATAGGCAGTGCTATAAAACTGAAGATGATAAGAGCCGTTGCATCGTTAAATAGCGACTCCCCTTCGGCAAGAATTTTGAGTTTATGAGGAACTTTGAAGCTTGAAAAGACGCTTACTACCGAGACAGGATCGGTAGCCAAAACCATCGCAAAAAGCGCTATGATCGCTCCTATACTTAGGTGATATTCGCTAAAGAGGGTATTTGCCACGATAATCCCCGCAACTACCGATAGTACTACTGCTACAACTGCAAGATAGAAGAGACTCCAGCCGTTTCGCTTCAGGTCATGGAGGCTTAGTTGTAGGGCATCGGAGGTGATGAGTATCGGTATCAAAAATAGTACCAACTCGGCAAAACTCTCTTGCGAAAAGAGGGTAAATTCCGGGAAGATATAGTAAAAAAGATAGCTTAAGGTTATCAGCGATATGGGTGAAGGTATCTTGAAGTGTTTTTGAGCCTCTATCGCTATAAACAAAACGGCTAGTAGCTGTAAAAGTGTCAGTATCATCCCTCTACCTTACCTCTTCTATCTTCCAAGAGAGCTCCTCACCCGCAAACATCGGTACTACCTCCCCGTAAGAGCTTGGTACTTTGAAGCTCTCCTTTGCCAAAACCACCTCTTTTTTAGGGGGAGTGATGCCGTAGATACTTTGTGCGTTATCGCTTACAAAAGGTTGTAGATTGTCAAGTTTACTATACTTATCAAATAGTTCAGCGAGTGCCGGCAAAGCGATAGGAGCGGTAAAGACTCCCGCGGCACAACCGCAAGACTCCTTTTTGCTTCGTGGATGGGGTGCGGAGTCGCTTCCAAACATCACTTTAGGATGTGCATTTAAAGCAAGCTCAAGCAGCGCTTCCCTATCTTCGTACCGCTTGGCTATCGGTTTACAAAAGAGATGCGGTTTTAGCAGACCGCCGACAACATCATCCAAAGTAATTAGCAGGTGGTGCAGGGTTATAGTTGCATAGAGATTTGGATACCTATCAAGAAGTTCGGCGCTATCTTTTGTGGTGATATGCTCCATTACTATCTTTAGCTTTGGAAAGTCGGTTGCCAACCGCTCATAAACAGTTACAAACTCCCTCTCCCGATCCATCACAAAGCCGTTACTCTCACCGTGTACTAAGAGTGGAATACCAAGCTCACTCATCGCCTCAAGCGTCATAGCGAGGTCTTTACTATCAAGACCGCTAACTCCACCCTCAGAGTTTGTCGTGATACCAGCCGGATAGAGCTTGATAGCCGTTATAAACCCTTTTACCTCTTTGAGAAAGTCATAATCATAACTATCTTTGAAAAAAAGCGTCATATATGGGATAAAGTTATCCTCTTTAGTACTAGCGTATATCTCCTCTCTATAGTTTTTTACCTGCTCTATGGTTGTAATAGGCGGTACGAGATTTGGCATGATGATAGCTCCCGCAAAACTTTTGGAACTAAGCGGTGCGACAACCTTCAACATCTCTTTATCTCGTAAGTGTAAATGCATGTCCAGCGGAGAGTGTAAGGTGATCTTCATCTCAATCCTTTTTAGGATTATCCCAAATTTTGCATTAGTCAGCAGAACATTTGGGATAGATTGAATTTATTTAGAAGTTTGATGAGTTAGTACTAAAGTATCGAAATACTTTAGTACTAAAGTTTATAAAGCGGCTTTTGCTACCTCTACCACTTTTGCAAACGCATCAGCGTCATTCATCGCCATATCGGCTAAGATCTTTCTATCAAGCTCAACATTTGCTTGTTTCAGTCCGTGGATAAATCTTGAGTAGCTTATATCATTTAGCCTGCAAGCAGCGTTGATTCTAGTGATCCAAAGTTTTCTGAAGTCTCTCTTTTTATTTCTTCTATCTCTATATGCATAAACGAGACTTCTCTCTAACTGCTCTTTCGCTTTTCTAAAGTGTTTTCTTCTACCGCTGTAGAAACCTCTTGCTTGTTTTAGAAGCTTTTTGTGTCTTCTTCTTCTTACAAATCCTGTTTTTACTCTCATCTCTTTCCTTTACCTTTTTTCGGTGTCGCTCTTCGGCGAACTTGCCCCACATCGGGAGGAACGCTAACTTAACAACTCTCTTACGCTTACTTACCTAAAAGATCTCTAACCTCTTTTACATCACATTTTGCGACAACTTTAGGAC
>JALWLO010000105.1:32305-37830 GCA_027084135.1 Campylobacterales bacterium
CCCCTTCTCTCTGGCGATATCTAATGCCTCATCTGAAGATATGATACCGTATTGATTTTTGCGACAACTTTAGGACCTCTTAGGCGTCTCTTCCTTTTTTGGTCTTTTTTTGTCAAGATGTGACTTCTAAAAGCAGAGCCTCTTTTGATAGTGCCGTTTTTTTTCATCTTGAAGCGTTTTGCAGCCCCACGATGAGTCTTCATCTTTGGCATGACATCTCCTTATTGGTTTACCCTCAATCCCCTATTTAGGGATGATTTAGGAAGGGCAATTATATCTTTTTTTGTTTAGGTTAGGCTTAAAATGGACACGAAAAGGGGGTTATAAAGTTAGTACTAGTCATTAGTACTAACCTGATTATGAGAAAAATTAGCTACTTTTTCTCTTTTTTACTCTCTTTGAGCGGAGTAGTTAGCATGTTGACATATCTTCCTTCAAACTTCGGCTCATGCTCTTTTTGAGCGATATCTTCAACCATCGGCCATATTCTATTGAGTACCTCGACACCCGCTTCGGGATTGCTCATCTCTCTACCGCGCAAGAAAACTCGAAACTTCACATGTTTACCGGCTTCGAGAAACTCTCTGGCGTGTTTGACTTTGTAGTTGATGTCATTGTCAGCGATTTTAACGGAGAGTTTGATCTCTTTTACTTCGATCTTCTTCTGCTTCTTTTTTGCCTCTTTTTTCTTCTTCTCTTGTTGGTATTTGAATTTGCCGTAATCCATGATTTTTACGACAGGGGGGTTTGCGTTGGGAGCGATTAGTACTAAGTCAAGCCCCTTCTCTCTGGCGATATCTAATGCCTCATCTGAAGATATGATACCGTATTGATTGCCTTCATCATCAAGGCATCTAACTTCAGGTAGTTGTATTCTCTCGTTTAGTAGCGTCTCATCCTTTTTGTTTTTACCCTTATTTCTTCTATTATCTCTCAAAAGTGTACCTCACCAATTTTCTCCTTTAAATTTTTATAAAACTCATCAAGAGTCAACTCATACTGCTCTCTTGCTCTTCTATCTCTCACGGCAACCGTACCGCCTTCCATCTCTTTATCACCGACAACCGCTATCATCGGAACTCTCTCTTTTTCTGCCGTTCTGATTCGTTTGTTGAGGCTTTCATTTTTATCAAAAACCTCCACATCTACATCCTGCTCTCTAAGCTCACTTGCGATCTTATGCGCATATTCCCTATGCGCTTGACTGATCGGGATGATAATCACAGCCGTCGGAGCTATGAAGATCGGGAATTCTCCGGCTGTATGCTCTATCAATATCCCGATAAATCTCTCAAATGAACCCAAGATCGCACGATGCAGCATAACCGGACGAGATTTTTCATTATTCTCGTTGGTATATTCTAGCAAAAAGCGTTCCGGTAGATTGAAATCCACCTGAATCGTACCGCACTGCCATTTTCTTTTGAGAGAGTCAAGTATCTTGATATCTATCTTAGGTCCATAAAAGGCACCGCCGCCCTCATCGATACCAAACTCTCTGCCGCTCTCCTCTAATGCCTCTTTCAAGCCGTTTGTCGCTATCTCCCAAACCTCATCACTACCGATCGCCTTTTGAGGCTTAGTGGATATCTCAAGATCATACTCAAAACCGAAGGTTTTCATGATCTCATCGACAAAGCTAAGCACTTCCAAAACATTCTCTTTGATCTGCTCGGGGGTACAGAAGATGTGGGCATCATCTTGGGTAAATTCTCTAACCCTAAAGAGACCGTGCATCGCACCGCTCATCTCATGCCTATGTACCACACCGTACTCAAAAAATTTAAGAGGAAGATCGCGATAACTTCGAAGCTCACTCTGATAAACCTTGATGTGTCCCAAGCAGTTCATCGGTTTGATACCGTACTCCGTCTCATCTATCGTCGTGAAGTACATATTTTCACCATAGTTTTGGTAGTGTCCGCTTGTTTTCCATACTTCGGACTTTAGTATCTCGGGACCTCGTACCGGCTCATACCCTCTCTTTCTGTGTGCTTTGAAAAGAAGGGACTCGAGCTTGCTTCTAAGTCTGGCACCTTTTGGAAGCCAGATAGGAAGTCCCGCACCGACCTCCTCATCAAAGGTAAAGAGCTTCATCTGTTCGCCGATCTTTCTATGGTCCCGCTTCTTCGCCTCTTCCAGCATCTCAAGATACTCTTTTAGCGCCTCTTTGGTGGCAAATGCGGTTCCATAAACTCTCGTTAGCATCTCATTTTTCTCATCACCGCCGAGATAGGCACCTGAAACTCTTGTGAGTTTGAAGTTATTTAGAAGCTTTGTATTGGGAACATGAGGACCTCGACAGAGATCTTCAAAATCTCCCTGCTTATAGGTGGTTAGAACATCATCTTCTATCTTTGAAAGTACAGCCTGCTTTAGCTCATCACCCGCAAACTTCTTCTCTATCTCATCTCTTGAGTACGACTGCTTTGTGATCTCATACTTTTTTTTGACAAGAGCTTTCATCTGCTTCTCTATTGCTTTGAGATCCTCTTGCGTGATAGGTTTATCTGTTTTAAAGTCATAATAAAACTCATCTCCGACATTCGGACCTACAAAAAATTTTGCTTCAGGATAGAGTGTTTTGATAGCTTGTGCCATAAGATGTGCGGTGGAATGGCGGATAATATCCAAAGCTTCAGGTGAGTTGTCATAGTAGATAGGTTTTCCTTCTATGCCCTTTTCTTGGGCACTCTGAGTGTCATAAACGACACCGTTTTTCTCATAACCGATGATAATATCTTCCAATAAAACCCTTTGAAATGTTGTTTTGAAGATAATTTTATCTCATAAAAGCTTATGGGGAGATTTGAAGAAAAAATGGTGGCCACGACAGGACTTGAACCTGTGACCACCACCATGTCAAGGTGGTGCTCTACCAACTGAGCTACGCGACCACTCTTTTGTAGCGTGAGGATTTTAGCAAATGTATGCTTAAGAGGACTAAAATTCACAATGAATTTTACTTTGATGAGAAATATTTTCAGTATAGGTGCATTCCGGATAATTTTCACACCCTATAAATTCTCCATATTGACCGTTCCTTTTTACCAACATACCATTACAATTTGGACACAATTTATATTCATAATCACACTCTTCATTTCTACATTTTGACATACTCTTTTTCAAATCTTTAAATAGTTCGTTATTACATTTTGGACAAATAAAAATCTTCTCTGTATAAGTACATATCGGATAATTGCTACACCCATAAAATTTATTATCCTCTCTTCTTTTGAGATATCCGGTTTTACATTCAGGACAATGTTGTAAATTTTGTTTTAGGGTATCTAAGAGAGTTATTTTATCTGCATTATCATCAATCAACTCTCTTATGAAAGAGGATTGTTCATAAATATTGCTTATCAAAAACACTTTCTCTTTTGCCCTTGTTAAGGCTACATAAAAGAGTCTTCTCTCCTCTTCATCTTCGTAGCTTTCTCTCTCTGGTATTACCAAATCTAAAATCGGATCATTTTCAATCTTTGATGGAAATCCATATTTTCCACTATTTACATTAAGCACTATGACATAGTCAGCTTCTTTCCCTTTTGAACTGTGTATCGTATCGTATTCTATTTTGAATTTTTTATACTTGTTTGTTATCGCATTGACTTCTTCAAGTAAATGATTATATCTTGCTAAAATCATTATACTTTTTTCTGTTTGCCCTATTTTCCCATCAATCAAATCTAAAATATATTCTAAATCTTTTACGCTATCCCCCTCGCCCCAATAAATATACAGACTAGATCTTTCTTGTATCTCTTTTTTGACGGTTTTTATCTCTTTTTTAATTTGATGAGGGTTTTTTTGTATAAATTTGGATGCAATATCAGAGATAACATTATTAAATCTAAATGTATAGTCTAAAGCAGTAGTTTTAGTGTAACCAAATCTATCACTAAACTTTTGGATAATCTTGATATTACCTCCGGCAAACGCATTAATTGCTTGCCAATCATCCCCAACTGCTGTTAATGACGCATTATTAAGAATTAATAGTTTTTGAATAAAATCTGCTCTTGTTGTAGAAATATCTTGAAATTCATCGATAAAAATATGCTTGTAATTATGTCTAAACTCCCCGCTTTCAAGAACTTTTATAGCTTTGATGATCATATCATTAAAATCAATACAACTATTTTTTCTTTGATAGCTTTCATACTCTTTAAACAAATACTCAAAAATCTTTAAAAAGAGTGATTTTCTTTTATCATCTTGCGCCTTCACTTTTAATTTTCCTATTTCGCATCTATTTGATTTGTAATGGTTTAAAAAAGTATTAAATAGCTTGGCAAATCTGTTTTCAATAGGCTTTTGCAAAAGCTCATTTAACCCTTTGGGATCAAGTTTCTTAAACTCAACTCCATACTTACTAAGCTTATCTTTTAAATTATCTAACAAACAGTTTTCAGTCCATTCATAACTAAATGTTTCAACGCAAATAGTCTTGTATTTTTTATGAAGCTCTCTTTTCCATTCCATTGACTCTCGGTATTTTTTCTTATCTATATAGGGCGCTGTATTGCCGTTTCTATCGATACCATAATGCTCTATATAGATATCATAATGTGGCAAATAAAAGTCAGGTTTGTATTGTCTTCTATCTTTTGTTGATGTATCGTGCTTGTATGGTTCTTCATATTTATACTCTATATCGTTTAAAGCCAAAAAATTTGCTATAACCAACTCTTGATAACTTTTTACCTCTTCATTCTTTAAAGTAGTCATATGTCGGCTTTTCAGGTAGGCGTAATATTCACCAAGACTTTTAAAGCTACTTTTGCTTTTATAAGGGATACTAAAATAAGCGATATAGTCGGTAAACATACTGGCAAAATAACCTCCTTTGGTTATCATACTTGATAAGGCACTAACTATAAATTTAGTTAACTCATTTTGTGAATTAGCTATTTTGCAAATATCCGGCTTCCATCTTGAGGAATCGCTGACAATATCCAATCCAAAAGAGTGAAATGTTTCAACTCTTATATCTAAATCTCTTTTTTGAAGCCTCTCTTTAAGTTCGTCTTTTGCTTTTTTATTGAAAGCTAAAATCAATATCTCATCAGATTTCAAAATGTTTTTTTTCAGTAAATAGGCAACTTTCGCAATAATAACACTTGTTTTTCCGCTTCCTGCACCTGCCAATACTAAATTATTGTTTTCATTTATAATAACAGCTTCTTTTTGTTTATCTGTTAATGGATTTGATTCAATAGTGTTAAAAAAGTCTTTCTCATTCTCTTTTTCTCGTTCTATAAAATTTTTATTTTTTTCATCTATCCACTTTTCTGGATTTTGATAGAAATTTAAAATGATACTTTTTACTTTGTCATATTTGATATTTTTGTGCAAAAGAAATTCTTCTCTATTATGCAAAATATTTTTTAGTTCGGATATGAGTTTTTCTTTTGTAAAATGGTTAATATATGAACTATTACTAAGTCGATTGAGTTTATTTGCAAAATTTTGTAGTTCTTGTTTAAATTCTAAAACTTTTTATTCAAATTTACTTT
>JALWLO010000106.1:0-764 GCA_027084135.1 Campylobacterales bacterium
ATATTAATTTTGTAAAATAAAGAAAAATTAAATAAATGAAAGGAATTTTACAATGAAAAAAGCACTTTTAAGTTCAATCGTTTTAGCTTCACTACTCTTAGTGGGATGCGGTGGAGATGATGATCCGAAAAAGGATGACAATACCACTACAGAGCAGCCTGATAATAACGGTACAGATAATAATGAGTCTAATAGTTCGACTATCAATCCAAACAATGTTGTTTTAAATGGTTTAGAGTGGACACCATTAATAGTAAGAAATGAAAATAATGCATCTAAAAGTGGTAAAGTTTACTATGATAAAAATAGTCAAGCTAATGTCAATGGTCTGGATGGTGCAGTAGAAATTTGTCAAAATAAGGGAATGAGATTACCAACTTTAGCAGAATTAAATGCAACATTGGTAAGTGAAGAAAATGCTACCAGTAAGCTCAAATTAGACCCAAAATTTAACTTTGATAATGCAGTTGAATCAAATGAAAATCCTACAGCTTTAATAATATGGGCAAAAGATCAAGATAAAGGTTTTGCATTGTATAAAGATGATAATAAAGATGGAGAATATAATGCTCGTCATGATGAAGGTACACAATTTTATACATGTGTAAAACCGATAGAGTAGGATAAATAAAAATAGTTTCGGTAGTATCACATAGTTACCCTTCTACACTCTACAAAGAAAAGAGCCATAAAATTTTAAGCTTAAGTTTATCTTAAGCTTAAAATAGATAGCATAATCTTACTTAGAAAAATAAAATTTACAA
>JALWLO010000106.1:774-11236 GCA_027084135.1 Campylobacterales bacterium
GACATATAGTATTAAGTTCAGTTGCAGTTATAGCGCTTTCGTTTTCTATTTTAGGGTGTGGTGGCGATGGTTCAAATTCAAAAAGTATATCTGAGTTAAATGATAAAAGTCAGCCAAATCAACAAAGTGAACAAATTAACAGTGTTGACAGTGAGTTCGCTTTAAAAAGTGGCGAAAAAATCATTACAGGCTTAAATGCTAATTACAACTATTCTGTATCAAATAGCGATTTATTTGAGATATTAGCGGGGGATCAATATACTGACAATGAAGGAAATCCGATCAAAGTTTTGGCATTTAAAGAGGTGCCAGTTGATGGAGAGTATATACTCAAGCTAACGGTGCAGAGTGGAGATGTTAGTACAACATTAAACTATAAAATAGTAGTTGGTAACGCTTCAGCGACGACAACAGATAATTCATCTACAGAAAGTAGTAATACGGTCAAGGTCCTAACTTTCTCTATGCCGACTACAGAGAGAGTATTTCAAACAGATGCGGCTTCATATTGTCAAGCACCGTCATTTCTTCCATCAATGACACAGCTACTTGAAAATAAAGATAAAGTTTGGGATGCAGTGGAGAGTTTTGATAGTGATGGAAATTCTTCTAACGGCGTTGCTTTTGGTTCTGTTGTCTGGTCAAGTGATCTAAACAAAGGGCTTTGGTTTAAAGATGGTGCACTTGCTAATGCACAAGAGTACACAACCGGAGACACTGATACATACTATGTAGTTTGCGCCACTGAAACTGATGCTCCTGCGAACGAAGAGGCGTCTGAAGAGAGTCAAAATAATAATGAGAATAGTTCAGATAGTACTGCTACTATCTCTCAAGATCAACTTGTAACAATAGGAACTTCCCAATGGTTAAAAGTGGATACTTCAGCTCAAAAAAGTTGGAGTGAAGCAAATAGCTATTGCCAATCTATCGGCATGAGAATTCCTACCAAAGAGGAAGCAAAAATGCTTTTGATAGGCTATAATGACGTTAATGGCACTTTTACAGGTTTTAATACAGAGGTTATTCCTCAATCAATTGCAAATAGTGTGGTTTGGCTTGAAGAGGATGATCCGGGTTTAAGTGCTTGGACAATATATTTGGGTGGAAACAAGTTTCTATCATACGACCAAACGAATAGTGCATATGTTACTTGTATTAAATAAAGGTATCTAAAAGGTCTAACAAAAGTTAGATCTTCGATTTGACTACGATTCTTGAGGGTTCAAAGAGCTCTTGAGCCCTCTTTACAAAGGGATCTTCCAAGATATTTTCAACACTTTTGCTTTCATCACTTTTGCCGACTATCTGCTCCTCTATACAACTTGTCGGTGGGACAGGCTCAACTTTTTTTTTAGATTCCACATGTGACTCTTGGTTATCGGGAGCCTCTTTTTTGATATCGATTTTGATACCAAATCCAAATATCTCATAGATAAACTCTTTGATATGTGCATATCCGCCTCTTAAGATATTGAGTTGATTCTCATCCGCTTTAAAGCTTAGCGTGATCGACTCAGGGGTATAGTTTATAAGAGTAGCACTCTTTTCAAACACCTCTCCCAGCTCATAATTTCTATCATAAAGTTTGTCGATCAACGCTTTTAACTTGTCGCTATTATTTCCACTTTGGTCACTCTCTAAGCTCCTCTTATGTATAGGAGCACGACTCTTTTCATCGATTACTCTATCCCTGCTTTCTGTGATTGGCTCTTTTTGTGGGGTGAGGGTGATTTTCGCTTCCAGTTCGCTGATCGCTTTTTGTACCTCATTTATCTTTGTAGCCTCCATCATCTTAAAGAAGAGTAGAGTGAGTACAAAGCTATTATCCGCATTTTGAAAAAGAAGATTTTTACTTTGGGAGAGTATCCTGAAAAATCTATCGCTAATGAGTGTGGTAAATCTCGCATCACCCTCAAAAAATCGCTCTTTCATATAGGCGATAAGTTCATCGATAACGATCTCCGCTTCGTAATCTTCAATCTCTTTGATAAACTTTAGTACTAGCGTTTGATCTCTCTTTAAAATGGCATTAAAAAGCGCATCTACCACCTCAGGGTCAAGAAGTCCGAGCATCATCGCGACACTTTTTGCATCTAGATACTTTTTGGTATAGATGATGGCTTGATCAAGCAGCGTGAGCGTATCTCTTAGAGAACCGCCGCCGGCGCGTGCGATGATCCTGAGCGCCTCCTCCTCAAACGCTACCTCCTCTTTGTTCAAGATATATGTCAAGTGTTTCATAATGTCATTTTGGGCGATACGCTTAAATCTAAAGTGCTGCGTTCGAGATAGAATCGTTGCCGGTAACTTCATAGGGTCGGTTGTAGCGAGTATAAACTTCACATACTCCGGAGGCTCCTCAAGGGTTTTTAATAGCGCGTTAAACGCCTCCTTGGTAAGCATATGAACCTCATCAATGATAAAGATCTTATATCTAGCCATATTTGGTTTATACTTTGTCTGTTCAATGAGTCCTCTGATATCATCTATCTTTCTACTGCTTGCCGCATCCATTTCGATGATATCGATATGTCTATTCTCATTTGCTAGAAGACAATTTTCACACACTTCACACGGTTTTGAGGTAGGACCCTTGTCGCAAAGCATCGCTTTGGCAAATATCCGTGAAGTAGAGGTTTTACCGCTTCCTCTAAGACCTGAAAAGAGATAGGCGTGAGAGAGTTTATTTTGGTCAAGTGCGTGTGTGAGTGTTTGTGTGATGGCATCTTGACCGATTAATTTATCGAATGATGAGGGTCTATATTTGAGCGCTAAAACTTCAGACAATTCTAACTCCTTATAGTTCTGCATACTCTTACATTGTACTACAAATGAGCTTTTATATTAGGATGTAAGATTTAGGATAGCCAGAGTTTTGCCACTCTTTTTAAACCGTCCGGATCTGATGATGCAAAAAGTTTGAGAGTAGGGGAGTTGGAGGATTTCGTTATATCAAAGTTGCTTTGCAGATGCTCTACAATCGCTTCACCGGAGTGAATAAGTATCGAGTTTGGGAAATAGTCTTGGAGGGAATCTTTAAGGAGTGGAAAGTGTGTACAGCCTAGGATGATAAAATCGGGATCTTTGATATCTTTAAAGTAGTGCCTCATCGTACTATCTAGTATCTCTCCCTCAAAAATCCCCTCCTCAACAAGCGGTACAAAGAGAGGTGTTGCAAGGGCGGTGATATTTAAAAAACCGTTTGCATGAAGCAGTCTCTCATATTTTTGACTCTGTATCGTTGCGGTAGTACCAAGTATCAAGATATGATCCTTTGGCTTTGCATCTCTCTTTAGTAGCGCTTTTACACCTGGTTCTATTACTCCTAGTACCGGCAAGTTGATATGCTCTCTTATCTCCTCTATCGCATAGGCACTCACTGAGTTGCAAGCCGCCACTATCATATCCACCTCAAAGTTCTTTAAGAATTCTACTGCTTCAAGTGCATAGCGTATGATGGTGTTTTTATCTTTAGTACCGTAAGGAACTCTTGCGGTATCTCCATAGTAGATGATCTCATCAAAGAGTTTGTGCTCTTTGATACTCTTTAGTACCGTAAGTCCTCCGACACCGCTATCAAAGAGACCGAGGCGCATCTAAGTTATGCGCCCTCATTCATGATCGAGAGGAACTCTTCATTGTTTTTTGTATTTTTCATTTTGGAGTAGAGAAATTTGAGCGCTTCTACATCATCCATTTGAGTCATGGCAGATCGTAGCGCCCAAACTTTTTGTAGCTGATCTTCACCCAAAAGAAGCTCCTCTTTTCTGGTTCCCGATTTGAGTATATTGATAGCAGGATAGATTCTGCGATTTGCCAGATCTCTATCTAGTACGGTTTCGCTATTACCGGTTCCTTTAAACTCCTCAAAGATCACCTCATCCATTCTACTACCTGTCTCTATGAGTGCGGTAGATATGATCGTTAAACTTCCGCCGTTTTCGATATTTCTAGCCGCACCAAAAAATCTTTTTGGTTTATGAAGCGCATTGGCATCTACACCACCGCTTAGCACCTTCCCGCTAGAAGGTGTACAGGTATTGTAGGCTCTAGCAAGTCTGGTGATACTATCAAGAAGTATCACGACATCTTTACCCATCTCCACGAGCCTCTTTGCTCTCTCTATTACCAGTTCGGAGACTCTGACATGATTGAGTGCAGGTAAGTCAAATGTTGAGCTAAATACTTCACCTTTGACACTCCTTTGCATATCCGTTACCTCTTCTGGTCTCTCATCGACAAGTAAAACCATCAAGTGAACTTCCGGGTGATTTTGTGCAATACCGTGAGCCAACTCTTTTAAAAGCTCTGTTTTACCTGTTCTTGGTGGTGCGACAATCAATCCTCTCTGCCCTTTACCTATAGGAGAGAAGAGATCAAGTACTCTACCTGTCAGTTTATCGGGTTGATACTCAAGTTTGAGTTTCTCTTGCGGATAGAGAGGGGTTAAGTTCTCAAAAAGTGGTCTATTTTTGGATTCACTAAGCGGTAGATAATTGATAGCCTCTATCTTAAGTAGTGCATAATACTTCTCTTGATCTTTAGGAGGTCTCACTTGACCGGTTACAATATCTCCGCTTCTGAGTGCAAACTTTCTAATCTGCGTTGCAGAGACATAGGCATCCTGTTTCGAGTCGCTAAAGTTGATATCTAAACCTCTTAGAAAACCGTATCCGTCATTTGCGATCTCTAAAATACCTGTAAAGAGTATATAACCGCCTTGTGTGACTTGGGATTTGAGTATCTCAAAGATAAGGTCTTGTCTCTTTAGCTGGTGGGGGTTTTCGACATTTAACTCTTCTGCTATCTTTAGAAGCTCCTCTATCGGCTTCTCCCTCAACTCCTCTACCTGATAGCCTTGTACCGGAACATGTGTTCGTGTTTTTCCATTTTGTTTTACTCTTTTTTGCGTAACAGCTTGTGTGGTATTCTCTTTTTCCATTTTACCTTCTTGTGAGATTTATCATGATATTATGTGGAATTGCATTTTGGAAGCAATATAATTAATTTTAGTCAAATCAGCTTTAATTGTCAATAAAAGTAACACTGAATGACACAATAATGCCAAAAATCTCTTCTATTCTAGAAATATTCTAAATTATTAAACTTTAATTAAGCCTTTTTTGCTATATTTATATCAGATAATAATAATTTTCCAAGAATTTAGAGAAGGGAAAGGATTGCAAATGCAAAGTGCAGAGACGCTACTGAGAGAACACAATATAAAGGTAACTCCTCAAAGAATGGGTATCGTCGAAGAGCTGAAAGGGGAGGTACATCTCAGTGTTGATGAACTCTATGAGAGAATGAAGAGTAAATTCCCATCTATCTCACTGGCAACAGTTTATAAAAATATTAATGCAATGCTAGAGAAGAACTTTCTCTTAGAGGTTAAAATTCCAAATATAAAGTCCAAGTATGAACTTGCTAAGGAGCCACATGCGCACTTGCAGTGTGTAAAGTGCGGAAAGGTGGAGGATATCAAATTAAATTTAGACTCTGTCATAAAAGAGAGTAGTCAAAAGAGCGGCTATAAGATCTATGAAGAGTCTTTGGTACTATCCGGGGTCTGTCCTGAGTGTAGCGGGGAGTAGGGTAAGATCCTAAATCCCCCCTCTATCTCTTCTATTTTTGAAATCCTTTGTAGCCAAATGGGAGTTAAGTGCCGATATATAAGCCCTTGCACTCGCTATCATCGTATCGATATTGAGTCCATGACCTGTAACAGCTGGCTTACTCTCATCAAATATTACCTTTACAGTTACCTTTGCTAAAGCATCTTTACCCTCAGTGACGGAGGAGACTTTATACTCAATAAGCTCACCGCTTATCGTACTAATTCTATCGATCGTTTTAAATATGGCGTCGATTGCACCGTTACCGATACCGGCATCTTTGATCTCTTCACCCTCTTTATCGATAATGAGTGCTGCGCTTGGCATACCGCTCATGCAGTCATTGATCTGTAGGTTTACCAACTTATAGATCTCTTTAGCTTTGACGATCTCATCCGTGATGATTGCTCTTAAATCATCATCGAAGATCTCTTTCTTCTTATCGGCAAGGAGTTTAAATCTTTTAAAGGATTGATCCAACTCCTCATCACTGAGTCTAAATCCTAAAGACTCTATCTTCTCTTTAAAGGCGTGTCTTCCGGATAGTTTCCCTAAAACGATATTCTCTGCGTTGTAAAGACCGATATCTTCAGGTTTGATGATCTCATAAGTCTCTTGATGCTTGAGTACGCCGTCTTGATGTATGCCACTCTCATGGGCAAACGCATTTTTACCGACAATCGCCTTATTGGGTTGAGGATGGATACCGGTTATCGATGCGACAAGCTTGGAGGTTGGCATGATCTCTTTGGTCACGATATGGGTATCAAGTCCGCCAAAGTAATCTCTTCTTGTCTTCAAGATCATCACGATCTCTTCCATAGCGGCATTTCCTGCTCGCTCACCAAGACCGTTTATGGTGCACTCAACCTGCCTAGCGCCGTTCTCTATCGAGGCGATTGAGTTGGCTACCGCCAAGCCCAAGTCATTGTGGCAGTGAACCGATAGTATTGCTCTATCTTCTACAAAGTTATGAAGCTCTTTGATAAGCGCTCCCATCTCATGGGGAAGCCTATATCCAACAGTATCGGGAATATTGAGTGTGGTAGCGCCCGCTTCGATAACAGCATCTAAGATCTCCTTTAAAAAGCTTATCTCGCTTCTTCCGGCATCTTCGCAACTAAATTCGACATCATCTGTAAAGGTTTTTGCAAACTCCACCGCCTCAACCGCTCTCTTGATGACCTCACCTGGCTCCATTTTGAGCTTATATTTCATATGTATGGGTGAAGTGGCGATAAATGTGTGTATCCGCTTATATTTTGCCTCTCTTATCGCTTTCCCGGCAGCTTCAATATCTCTGCTTACTGCTCTAGCAAGAGAGCAGACGGTACTTTTGGTGATGATTTTAGAGACATTTTCTATCGCTTCAAAATCACCTGGGCTTGCTGCCGCAAATCCGGCCTCAATGATATCTACACCTAGTTTTTCTAGTTGAAGAGCGATTTGGATCTTCTCCTCCATATTCATGGAGGCTCCGGGACTCTGCTCCCCGTCTCTTAAGGTGGTATCAAATATCTTTATTATCTGACTCATCTCTCTTCTCATTTTCCTCATTCTCTTTTGTCTGCTCTTGTTGTTTATGGCTCTCTTTCGCCTCTTTTATATCCTCATTCTCATCTTTGTGGGAGGTTAGGGATGACTCCATTCCCTTCTCCTCTTCATATGCTTTGATGATTTTAACAACATCCTCACCGCTTATCGTTTCAGTCTCATAGAGCGCTTTTACCATATTTTCTATCGCTCCGCTATATTTGATAAGCTTCTCTTTGACTATTTTATATCTCTCATCGAGTAGATTTTTGATATACTCATCTACATCTTCGGCAATCTTCTCACTATACCCTTTGCTTACCGTTCCCCCTTGCAGAAATCTATTTTGCTGCTTCTCTAGAACCATCAGACCGGTAACTTCGCTCATTCCATAGAGTGTCACCATACTCTTTACGATATCGGTTGCTCTTTCAAGGTCATTTCCAGCACCTGTCGAGATCTCTTTGATAAAGACCTCTTCGGCAGCTCGTCCACCTAGCAAAACATCAACTTCAGCGATAAGTTCATGTTTTTGCATCATATACTTATTCTCTTCAGGCTTATTGAGCGTATAACCGAGTGCCGCTAGACCTCTTGGTACAATAGAGACTTTTGAAACCTTTTTCGCCCCCTCTGTTATCTCCGCTATCAGAGCATGACCGCTCTCGTGATATGCGACGATTTTCTTCTCTTTAGGGTTGATTCTCCTACTCTTCTTCTCAAGACCCGCTATCGCCCTCTCTACCGCCTCAAGAAAATCTTTCTGCTCAACCTCTTTTTTATTTGCTCTACCGGCAAGTAGGGCGGCTTCATTAATGATATTGGCGAGGTCCGCTCCGGCAAGTCCGGCAGTGAGTCTGGCGATCTCTTCAAGATCTACATCTTTGGCTATTTTAATCTTTTCGATATGCACTTTGAGTATCTGAATACGACCTTTGAAGTCCGGCTGATCTACCAGTACTTGCCTATCAAATCTTCCCGGTCTAAGAAGTGCCGCATCGAGTACTTCAGGTCTATTGGTAGCGGCTAGTACGATAACCGGAGATTGATCAGAGCTAAATCCGTCCATCTCCGCCAAGAGTTGATTGAGTGTTTGCTCTCTCTCATCATTTCCGCCTATCATCCCGCCTGCGGCTCTACTCTTACCTATGGCATCTATCTCATCGATAAATATGATAGAGGGTGCATCCTTTTTTGCGGTATCAAAGAGATCTCTCACTCTACTGGCACCGACACCTACAAACATCTCTATAAAACTAGAGCCTGAAACTGAGAAAAAGGGTACATCCGCTTCACCCGCTACCGCTTTTGCAAGTAGCGTTTTACCGGTTCCCGGAGGTCCGACTAAAAGTACACCTTTGGGTATCTTCGCACCGAGGTTAATATACTTTTCAGGATATTTAAGAAAATCGACAATCTCCTTTACCTCCTCTTTCGCCTCTTCGATACCGGCTACATCATCAAACTTCACTTTCGGTTTTTCTGAGTTGACTAACTTTCTACTGCTTCCCATACCAAGTATGCCGCCACCCATATTTTTTTGCATCCTTGAAGTTAGCAACATCCAGATACCGAAAAAGATAAAGATAGGTATCACCCATGAAAAGAGAAACTCGCTAAACCAGTTTGTTTCACTAAATCCGCCGTATGGGATCTTGTTTTGGTCTAGTAACGGTACTAAAGAGGTATCACCCGGTACCTTTTTGACATAATAGATCGTTCTGTTACCGTTTTTATCGGAGATCGCTTTGATCATAGTATTGCCGATAGCCACATAGCTTATCTCTTTATTTTTGATAAGCTCTTTTAACTCATAGTAACTGATATTTCTCGTTCTAGAGTTTTCGATACCGAGCGGTGAACTATTTTGTATCGTACTGCTGTTTCCAAATGATGAGCTTGTGTTCGGCTCTATCAAACCCTTGAACAGAAGTATGATCAAAAGCGAAAATATCGCAAAGACAACCAATGGATTTTGATTAAAAAAGTTTTTGTTGTTTTTATTATCTCTCTTCTTCATCTCTCTTTAGCACAACTGTGTGCCACTCCCCTTTTTTTATATTTTTATCTATTTGAAACTCACTAAAATTTGAGACAATTTTATCAAATGAGTCCTCAATTATACCAGAGAGGACTAAAATTCCATCACTTTTGAGTGCATTTTTGAGATCCTTTTTGATAAAGATCAAAACATCCGCTATGATGTTGGCTAGTACTATATCATATTTAGAATCGGCTTGATTAACGCTTCCTATCCATGCTTTGTGATATGGCACATCATTTAATGCAAAATTGGATTTCGCACTCTCGATCGAGAGCTCATCCGTATCGCAAATATCAACAACGGCTCCCTTTTTAGCAGCCGCGATAGAGAGTATGCCGCTTCCACACCCTACATCTATGACTTTGTCACCCTCTTGAACATAGGCATCTATCACCTCAAGACAACTCGAGGTGGTCTCGTGGTGTCCGGAACCGAAAGCGAGGGCAGGGTTTATGATGATATTGGTTAACCCCTCTCTCCCCGCTTCCCACTGAGGTCTTACATAAAAGGAGGCAACCTCTATCGGATTGATAGATTGTTGATACGCTTTTATCCAGTCTCTATTTTGCTTAATCTCTATTTTGGTTTCGATAGCTATTTGAAGTTTTTGCGCAAAGAGTTTAACTGCCCACTCGATATCATCCAAGGGCTCTTGATCTCTTAATATGAGACTATTTTCCCTCTCCTCAACGGCAGTCGTGCAAAGTTCAAAAAGAAGTTCTTTAAACAGTTCGATTTGTGAGCCAACTTTTATCGTTAGCTCATAGTAGTTTTCTTCCAAGTTTTATAAAACTGCCTCTAGTTTTTCTTGTAGTACTTGTGGCGTAAAAGGTTTTACGATATAGTTGTTGACTCCGGCTTTTAGAGCGGTAATCACTTCAGCCTTTCCACCTTCGGTTGTTACCATGATGATAGGTAGGTCCTCATATTTACTCTCGGCTCTTACCTTTTTAACCAACTCAAGTCCATTCATCTCGGGCATGTTCCAGTCAGTAATAAGAACATCGATGCCCTCAGTTTTTTGCATGATATCCCAGGCTTTCGCTCCATCTTCAGCCTCTAAGATATCTTTATGTCCAATCCTAATAAGTGTATTTTTGATAATCCTTCTCATTGTGGAGCTATCATCAACTACTAATATTTTCATACTCTTCCTTTTTAAACTACCTTAATTATATCACATCAATTATGAAACTATTTTAAATGCTTCCTCTAAGTCAAGCTTTCCTTCGTAAAAAGCTTTACCTACAATTACGCCATATATATC
>JALWLO010000107.1 GCA_027084135.1 Campylobacterales bacterium
ATTTTTCTCTTTTTTTTTGACTTTTTCTTAACTTTTTAGTACTAGCTATTTATTTTAAGAAATATATTGGTTATACTTTTTGCATATCAAATTTAAAAGGCTAAGATATGCAAAAGTTAGGCTTTATTCTATCAATTTTCTTGATAACACTCACCAATCTCCATGCTTTTGAAAAGAGTTTTCCCTATGAAGAGGGGATGATTGAGTATGAGATATTTGGAACTTCGACAGGTAAAATGGTAACCTACTTTTGTGATTATGGCAAGAAGCAGTTTTCCATCGTGGATAAAAAGGATATATTTGGAGCACATAAAAAAGAGCTGATATTGAAGATCGAAGATAGCTACTACACCATAGACCCTCAAAGAGATGAAGCGTATCAACACTATAGAGATATCCTAGATAAGGAGAGCTACAGACATACAAACTATAAAGCGTTTGATGCTTTGGTTTCACTCATCGACGGTAAAGAGTCTTTGATCAGTAGTGACGGGGAGTTTATACTTTATATGCATAAAAATTATTTTGGAACGGATGAAACTACCGCATTTGCCTCATTCAAAGCACTAAAAGTGGATAGGTCGCTTTTTCAGCTTCCGGAAAATATCATCGTAAAAGAGGGTGGAGAGACAATAGCTATCATCCCCACAGATAAGCAGATAACGCTCAAAAAGAGCTACAAAGAGTTAATAAGTACGACACTTTAGTACTAAAAGATTGAATTTTTGATAACTGTTGCAAAGTTTTGCAACCTACTTGGCTTGAGCAACTCGATATTGCTCACTTTTGAGATCGATATATTCGATGCGATCGCAAAATCTTGATATGACGCTATCACTCTAGAACCTTTGACAACAAGTTTATAGTTTCCAGCTCCCAGATGATCAACCTCAATCTGCTCAATATTATCGATATGATTCTCCCTATCTCGCTTTGCAAGCGCCGAAGGGTTAGTCGGGTTGAGTGTCCACGGATAGTACTTTTTACCGTTGCTATCAACTAGGTAGATATCAAGATCATCGACTAAGGCGCTTTTTGTTGCGGGATCTCCCGCCGGATCAACCCATGAGATCGTCGCTTTAAATTTCCCGCCCTGCTCTACCTTGAATGCATACTCTTTTTTCTCTCCGTTTATCACGCTATCAACCAGTACTAAAGGTTTTGTACTCTTTAGTGAATGGATCGTATCTATCGCTCCTTTGAGTTCTATCATCCCATAACCCGTATCATAATCAGGTCCTCTTCTCCCTTTGTCGATTGCGCTATTGATGAGTACCGACTTAAGAATATCGTGTCTGATATCATATCCACCCGTGACATTTTTATATGCCTGAGCTACCAAAAGTCCGCTTGCCGTTGCGGCAGGTGTCGCCATCGATGTACCGTTCATCCAAAAGTAGTCATCATCACTCTTTGAACCTGTTGAATAGATTCCCTCACCTCTTACAACGAGATCAGGCTTTACCCTTCCATCTTTTGCCGGACCGTTTGAACTAAATGTGGCTTTACCGCTACTGTTGATATTGAGTGCTCCTATCGTTAAGATATTTTTTGAGTTCGCAGGTCCTTTTATCTTTCCGTATGCCGGATATCCAGGCTCGGCTCCATCATTACCCGCTGCTTCAAAAATATTGAGAAAAGGGTTTGCATAAACCGCCCTATCCTGTTTTGCCGCCTCACTATCATACTCTCCTAAGGCTGTCATCTCACTATATCCGTAGGAGTGGTTGCTAAAGAGTATATTTTCACTCTTATAGATAGCCAAAACCTTATCCGCAAATGCACTCTCTTCAAAACTATAGGAGTCGATATGTGCTCGATAGGCGATACCTTTGACCTTTTCATTATATCCCGCTGCAGCGATTGTACCGGCAACATGCGTAGCGTGATCGGCATATCCCATACCGTGATCAATCACTCTATCACCAAACTCTCTATGTGTCTTTCTAACATACCCTCCGTCAACCACGGCAACCCTCATACCCTCACCGTGAAGATTGTAACCCTCTCCCCAGAGTGTCGGCGCACCGATATATTTAGCGGTTTTTGCATTTTTTGTGCCGAGGGTGTGTGATTTATCGATATATTGAACCAACGGAAGTTTAGAAATCTTTTCAATCTCACCTCCTAACACCCTCGCCTTTGCTGAATGGAGTTCAGGTGAGACACTATAGAGAGTCGCGTCGATACCGTTCTCAGCAAAATAGTTTTCGATCTCATCTTTACTCATTTCACCTAAAAATAGGATATTGACATCCTCATAACCGCTGCTAGATAAACTCTGAAGCAGAGAGTTGTTCCCCTCGCCGCTTCCGACTTTTCGGCTACTATTGATATCTTCGATTGAGATGATCGACTTTATCCTCTCTTTCAAAACCTCTATATCACGCTCATCACCATATAGATAGTAGCTCATATTTCCGGCATAAACGATATGGTCTATACCGTTACAGTATAGCTTCTCTTTATCCTCCATACTTAACGGAGTATCCACTTTTATCAATTTTGCAGTAAAGCTTTTCGCTTCAGCCGTAAGTGCAAGAGATGACAAAAGCAGAAGTGAGCTAGCAACTTTTTTGATAGACATATATCTCTCCCTACAGTTTTGTTCTATAAGCTAATTCGTCACAATTTCTCACTTCTATACAAATTTATTTTACTTTTTTGATAAATTAGTACTAATGTCTATTTTTATTTACTTTTTGAAACATATTTGCAACTTTTTTAAACCGTTCAAAATAAAAAGGGTTAAAGCTATTTAGATATAATATCTATACAAATAGTAGTAAGTAAAGTGAGGAATAATGAGGGTATTAACCGGAATTCAACCGTCAGGGAAGCTTCATATAGGGAACTATTTCGGAGCCATCAAACCTATGTTGGAGCTTCAAGAGAGTAGTGATCTCTTTATTTTTATCGCGAACTACCACGCTTTAAGTTCACTACATGACGGTGAGACACTAAAACAAAATTCACTCGATGCGGCGATTGCATTTTTATCGCTTGGAATAGATCCCGAGAGAAGTACATTTTGGCTTCAGTCAGATGTCAAAGAGGTGCTAGAGCTCTACTGGATACTCTCAGCTTTCACACCGGTCGGTATGCTGGAGAGAGCCCATAGCTACAAAGATAAGATAGCCAAAGGGCTCTCCCCCAACCACGCACTCTTTGCCTATCCGGTATTGATGGCGGCTGATATCTTGCTCTATGACGCCAATCTTGTACCGGTCGGAAAAGATCAAAAACAGCATATCGAGATCACGAGAGATATCACTCTCAAATTCAACAACAACTATGGAGAGATTCTCACACTTCCTGAGTTCAAAATAGATGAGGAGTTGGCGACGATTCCCGGAATAGACGGCGCAAAGATGAGTAAAAGCTATAACAATACCATCGAGATCTTCACAACCCCAAAAGCGCTCAAAAAAAGATGCGGAAAGATCGTTACAGACTCGACACCACTCGAGGAGCCTAAAGATTATCGCAACTGCAATGTCTTTGCACTCTATAAGCTCTTTGCAAATGAGGATGAGATAGAGGAGATGAAGCAGAGATACCAAAGCGGTAAAGAGGGCTATGGACACTTCAAAGTGAGTCTGAGCGAGAAGATCTGGGAATTTTTTGCAGAGGCAAATGAGAGACGAAGCTATTATGAAGCACATATCGATGAGGTTAAGGATATCTTGAGTGAGGGTGCAAAGAAGGCGAGAGCCGTTGCGAAAGAGAAGATGGAGATCATCAGAGATAAAGTCGGTATTTTAGAGGAGAGAAGGTGATAGATTTAAAGCTATTGGAGAGAGATTTTGAACAGGTTGCAGAGGCTTTAAAGAAAAAGAGAATAGACGAGAAGCTACTTCTTAAACTCAAAGAGGTATCCGGTAAGGTAAAAGAGCAAAAGCGGCTACTTGAGTCCCTTCAGGCAAAGCAGAATGCAAACTCAAAACTGTTTCCCGTCTATCAAAAGGAGGGAAAAGATATATCGCAGTTAAAAGCGCTCTTAGCCCAAAACAAAGAGCAGATAGCAAAAGAGCAAGAGGCTTTGAGAGAGCTTGAAGATAAACTCTACGCTATCGCGCTAAATGTTCCAAACTTACCCGATAGTGATGTTCCGGAGGGTGAAGATGAGGAGCATAATGTAGAGTTAAAGAGAGTCTTAGAGCCAAAAGCGTTTGACTTCAAACCCAAAGAGCATTGGGAACTTGATGCGATAGAGTGGATCGATTTTGAAAGAGGCGTCAAGATATCAAAGAGTCGATTTAGCGTACTCAAAAACGGCGCCTCTAAAGTGGCAAGAGCATTGATAAACTATATGATCGACTTTAATGAGAGTCACGGTTTTAGTGAGTACACCCTCCCCTACCTCGTCAACGCCAAGGCGCTTCTTGGTACGGGACAACTGCCAAAATTTGAAGATGACCTCTTCAAGATAGAGGGTGAAGATCTCTATCTCATCCCAACCGCTGAAGTCCCCCTTACCAATCTCTATCAAGATGAGATCATTCCCAAAGAGCGCCTTCCTCTTAAGATGACCGCGTATAGTGAATGTTTCAGGAAAGAGGCGGGAAGCGCGGGAAGAGATACCAGAGGCATCATCAGACAGCACCAATTCAGCAAAGTAGAGCTTGTCTCTATCACCTCTCAAGAGGAGAGCGATGCTGTTTTTAATGAGATGGTCGAGTGTGCAAGCGATCTCTTAACATCGCTTGGGCTTCCGCACCGCTTAGTGATGCTCTGTGGCGGGGATCTCGGTTTCAGTGCGGCAAAAACGATAGACCTGGAGGTTTGGCTTCCCGGACAGGGGCGCTATCGGGAGATCAGTTCGGTATCCAACACGAGAGATTTTCAAGCCAGAAGGGCAAAAATCCGATACAAAGAGGGCAAGAAAAATATCCTTGCTCATACCCTCAACGGTTCATCACTTGCGGTTGGAAGAACCTTGATAGCGATCATGGAAAATTATCAGCAAGCTGACGGAACGGTGGCGATACCAGATGTTTTAAAGCCATATTTAGAGCCAAAAGTGAAGATAGAGTAGCGCGATGCCAAAAGATGAGATAGAGGAGTTTATCACACTTGACGATGATGAGAAGAGTCAAGAGGAGAAGCTTGAGTCTCCCATACTTCACCAAGAGTTAGAGGAGACAAAAAACTTCAAACTCATCTATCTCATGCTCGCTCTAATGACCGCTTTGGCGTTTGGTACGATAGCCCTTGTAACCTATCTCTATCTCGATAAAAAAGAGTCCAAAAAGAGAAGCAATGATATCAACCAAAGCGCGTCTAAAATCATCAAAGAGATCAAAACCAAAGAGCAAGAGGCGCTTATTAAGCAAAACAACTCCTACCAAGTAAAACTTAATCTGGCAAAAAAGTTATACCGAGAGGGAAATGTCACAGGAGCGTTGGCGATCCAGAACGAACTCTCAACCTATACCAAAGATCTCGCCTTCTACAATCTTGCCGTAGCAGATATGAAAAAGGGGGGCTACCTACAAGCTTTGAAGGAGTTTGAGAAAGCGAAAGAGAATCCGAAACTAGCATTTGAGAGTACCTTAAATATCGCAATCACCTACCTCAAGATGGGTGATGAAAGTGCTTTTAAAAGATACCTCAAAGAGGCAAAAAAACTACTTTTAACACAGCGTGACTCGTCTCTATTTGCATACTATAAAGCTCTGATAGACTACTATAGCGGTCATTTTCCGGAGGCGCTCGTACCACTCAACCATCCAAGCTCAAACTTCTACTCAAACACCAAAGCCTTGTTGGCGGCAAAAATCTACACCTCCGTCAATAACCAAATGAAAGCCGCAAAGATTTTAGAAACGCAGATTGATGATCTCTTTGCCTTAGCCCTACTCTATGCATCAGAGGGAGAGTATGAACTCTCAAAAAAGAGTTTCGAGAAGTTGCTAAAAGATGATATCAAAAATACAAAAGCAAAAGTTGCACTCTCTCTTGTATATAATAAACTGGGGCTTCTCAAAAAAGCTTCGGATATGATGAAGAACTCCCATAGCGAAGCTCCGGATAAAGCGGCAAGATTTTATCCGATATCGGTAGCGCTAAAAGAGTCACTTTTTGATCCGGTGAGTGCCCAAAAGGAGTTTAAGAAAAATATCTTTTTTAATGAGAGAAACAGACTCTTATATCTCTTCTACTTCGCCCCTTTTGAGTTGGCTTCACCGAAGTTATCTATCCAAAATATCAAAAAGGGTGCAAATTTTGTATATATCAACCGTTTTGATCTGGGAGAGAGTAGTTTAAACGAGGGGAAAATGCTCTCTGAAACCAATCTCATGATCAATAGCGCCATCAAAAAAGCGATCATGCATGACCTCTATAGCGCTAAAGATATTTTACTCAAAGCACTAAAAAAGAGTCCAAACAGCTCTATTTTGCACTACAATTTAGCTTTAATCTATGCAAAACTCAGTATATTCAACAAAGCCTATAAACACTTCAAAACCAGCTCTATACTCGATGTCAACAACCATTTGGCTTCCATCTTTATGCACTACTGCAATAAACTCCTCTACAAAAAAGTGGATCAAAGCAGCTTGGATGCGATTATGAAGAAGCTTTCACTTAGCAATGCAACCGAGAAGGAAAAGAGAAGAGCAAAACTCCTCATAGCCATCTTGGAAAACCAGATCTCATCGATCGATTTCGATGATCTCAATAGCAACATTTTCGATATCTCACTACTACTCCTAAATGCTCATATCTTAGGTGATAGAGCACTCTATCAAAGAGAGGCGAAACTGCTGCAAAAGAGTCTTCCGGACGATATTGTTTCCAATATTCTCTATATCGACGCTATCCATGATAGTGATGATATCAAAGCGTATGCTAAAGCGGTGCAAGAGAGATTTATTGCGCATAAAATCGACTACTCCTCGATCGATAGAGGCTATACTTTTGCAAGAGAGCTCTATATCAATATGCTTAATATAGCCGGTGTTGTACATAGATTTAGAGAGAGGGAGAAGCGTTTGATCGAAAGCGGTCAAAAGAGTGTCGCAAACCTCCAAGCCTTAGCACTGGCAGATATCTATCTACAAAAATTTGAAGAGGCATTTAAGATCTATAATGAGTTGATCGACAACTATGCTATCAAAGATAGCAACACCCTATTTCTCGCTGCCGTAAGTGCCATAGGTGCCAATCATCACGCAAATGCCATCGCCCTATTGGAGTTGGCAAAGTTGACCAACAAATCCAATTTCGAGAGTCGATACGCTCTAGGGCTCCTATACCAAGAGGTGAAAAATTTAGAGGGGGCGGCAATAGAGTTTTCAATAATCGGTGATATCGGTTTTAAATCAAGATACTTTACTTTTGCCCTAAAATAGAGGGGATATACTTAATATATCTTTAGTCGCCTCTTTTAATCAAAAATATGATGCTCTTTTTAGAGTAAACTTTGATATATTTTCTTTACATTTTAATCAAATTTTGCATTTAAGGGTGCATCAGATGCATTGATGCTCGCTCTATAGGGGTGTCTAGGCTTTACTTCAATCGCCTATGCCGCTGATGATTAATATAGATGATCTATAGAGACTAATGCAAATTTTGGCTTTATCAAATACAAAGAGGTATATATGACAAAAAGGCAGTGGTTGTGGTTACTCAGTTGGTTCCTTCTCTTTTTTATGCTTTTTTGTTCGTGGAGTAAAGGTAAAACATTTTATAAAGGTGGTGCGCCAATCGCTATCATAAGTGAGACAAATCGATCCAATGAGACGACAAGAACCCCTAGTACTAAAGCGTTCGAGGATATAAGCTTTAAAGCATTTAAAGAGAGTGGTCAAGAGAGTGTCAAACTCTCAGGTATAGTGGAGAGCCAAGAGGAGAGAGAGAACATTATCGACTCATTTTCAAAAGTGTTTGAGAAGATCGATGTAGAAGAGCTTGAGGTGAAAGAGGGCATCAAAAGCGATAAAATAGATGCCGATCTTTTGGCTACTTTTGCCCCATTTATCGCCAAATTTGACTCAGGATATATAGAGTATAACCAAGGGACATTTACGATCGACGGTATCACCTATGATAAGTTAACAAAAGAGGATATTGATGAAGCGGCGCAAGAGCTCAAGAAAAGGGGCATTGAAGTAGAAAATCTGCTCACATTCCAATCCCCACCGCCAAAAGAGTTTCCGTGGAAAGAGCTACTGAAGATCGAGACAAATGAGAGCAATGAGTCTCATATGAGAGATCTCTCAAATGAGCAAAATGAAACAAATCAAAGTGTAGTAATAGCAGAGACAAATAGTAGCGATAGCAACCTTAGTACTAAAGTAGAGGTAGCTACAAAAGAGAGTCTCCAAAAGCAAATAGATGAGATTTTAAAATCCCATAAAGTTCATTTTCTCTATGCAAAAGATGTGATGACAAACAAAAGTCAAGCTACCGTGTTGAAGATCATCAATCTTCTAAAAAATGAAAAATATCAAAAATTTATCATAGAGATAGGGGGTCATACCGATTCGGACGGTACTAAGAGAAGAAACAGAGTTCTTAGTCAAAAAAGAGCTATAGCGGTCAAAAACTATATGATAAAACATGGAATAGATCCAAAACGATTAAAGGCGGTGGGTTATGGAGAAAGCAGACCCTTAGTACCAAACAACTCTGCAAAAAATAAAAAGATCAATCGAAGAGTTGAATTTAAAGTGATAGGAGAGATAGAGTGATAGAGTTAGCGGCAAAGATATTTGTATGCCTACTGATAGCGGCACTTTTAGGAGCACTGATAGGCTATCTGATAGGCAGGATTCAAAAGTGCGATAGAAGCAAAGCTACAAAGGGCGATGATCTGCTAAAGCTTGATGATGTAGAGCAGGAGATAAAGATACATAAAGAGGAGTTTGCCCATATTCCTGAAGCCAAAAATCAGAAAGAGGTGATAAAGGGTGTGAGACCGGTCGCCTATCCTCGACCTATCAATGGAGAAGCTGACGACCTTAAAAAGATAGTCGGTATCGGGATCCATATAGAAAATGCTCTCTATGAGATAGGTGTTTTTCACTACTCTCAAATTGCAAATTGGACAAAAGAGAATGTAAAGTGGATCGATGAGTACCTCTCTTATGAGGGAAGGGTCGAGAGAGAGGAGTGGATAGAGCAGGCCAAAAAGCTCTCACGATGAGTTTTTTGCCTTAACAACTATTTGGATATAATCGCATATGATTTGTATATTTGATTGTGAAACGATACCTGATACCGAGCTGATCAGAGAGACGATGGATCTAAGCGGTGATGATCATGCAGTTAGTACGAAGGCGCAACTCTTACAAGATGAGAAGACAGGCAGTTCATTTCTTCCCCTACCCTACCACCAAGTCGTTGCGATATCTGCGGTTATTGCCGATGATTTCGGCAAGTTCCAAAAAGTGAGCTCCATCGAAGGAAAAAGTGAAAAGGAGATGATCTCCAACTTCTTATCCTTTATCGATAAAAAAAATCCCAAACTCATCAGCTTTAATGGAAGAAGCTTCGATATGCCGATGCTTATGATTAGAGCGATGAAGTATAATCTCTCCTGCCCGGCATACTTTGAAGTGGAAAACAGGATACTCAATAAGAGCAAATGGGATAACTACCGGTATCGATTTTCAGAGAATTTTCATATCGATTTGATGGACCATATCTCAGATTTTGGAGCCGCAAGAGGATTAAACCTCGATACACTCTGTAAAATGGCAGGCATTCCAGGCAAATATGATGTAAGCGGAGATATGGTCGATGCCTTATACTATGAGGGGGAGGTCGAAAAGATTAAAGAGTATTGCGAAAGTGATGTTTTAAATACCTATTGGTTATTTCTCAAATATGAACTATTAAAGGGAAATATTAGCAAAGAGGACTATTTGGATTATCTTTTTATTATGAGTGAAAATTTGGATCCGCAAAAATCCTACACCAAACCCTTCATCGATCAAATCAGTGAGGAGCTCGCTAACGCATGATTTCAATCATTAACTACAACATGGGTAACCTAAGATCGGTAAGCAATGCTTGTCAAAAGATAGGTGCTGATGCAAAAATTATCTCTACACCAGAAGAGTTACTCAAAAGTGATCGGGTGATACTCCCCGGTGTGGGCGCTTTCGGTGACGCGATGGAGCATCTACGAAAAGAGGGGCTGGATGAGGCGATAAAGGAGTTTGTAAAAAGTGGCAAACCGCTACTTGGTGTCTGTCTCGGCATGCAACTGCTCTTTGATCACTCCTTTGAGTTTGGAAAACACCAAGGTTTGTCTCTTATCGAAGGAGAGGTAGTACGATTTGATAAAGAGAGATTTCAAACAGCGCATAAAATTCCCCATATGGGCTGGAATGAGATGCGTGTAAAAGAGAGTAGACTTTTTGAAGGTATGAATCACAGCTTCTACCTCTATTTTGTTCACTCCTACCATGTAGTTTGTGATGAAAAGTTTACCGTTGCTACTTGCAACTACGGATATGAATTTGTAAGCGGGGTTGAAAAAGAGAATATCTTTGGACTTCAACCCCACCCTGAAAAATCACACCAAAACGGTTTAAAGATACTACAAAATTTTATAAAAATCTAAGAGGATAGAAAATGGAGATACTACCTGCGATAGATCTAAAAGATGGTAAAGCTGTACGCCTAACCAAAGGTTTGATGGAGAGTGCAAAGATATACTCTGATGAGCCGTGGAGCATTGCAAAGAGATTTGAGGAGCTAGGAAGCAAATGGGTACATATCGTCGATCTAAACGGAGCCTTTGCCGGTGAACCTAAAAATCTTGAACAGATCAAAAAGATAAGAGAAGCCTCCTCTCTAAAGATGGAGCTAGGCGGAGGTATCAGAGATGAGGATACCATCAAACGCTATTTGGACCTTGGTATAGATCGGTTGATATTGGGCTCGATCGCTCTCAAAGATCCCTCATTTGTCAAAGAGATGGCATCCAAATACCCTATCGCGGTAGGCATCGATGCGATAGAGGGCTATGTTGCGGTTGAGGGATGGGCACAAAAGTCAAATATAGCGGCTACCGATTTGGCAAAGGAGTTTGCAAAAGCCGGAGTCGAGGCTATCATCTGCACCGATGTAGGCAGAGACGGTACACTTAGCGGAGTAAATATCGAATTTACAAAATCGATAGCTAAGGCATCACAAATCGATACGATTGCCAGCGGCGGAGTGAAAGATATTGAGGATATTAAACTACTTTTGAAAAATGACGATATAT
>JALWLO010000108.1 GCA_027084135.1 Campylobacterales bacterium
GAATTATATTTATGGAAAAAGCTCTCATTTCTCACAATAGACATTGGAAAAATCAGCTCTATAAAGGGCTTTTTCATAGAGATATCGTCTCTAAGTTGGTAAAACGGATCGACTTTAGGGAGATAGAGGTACTTCAAGGGATTCGCCGTGCCGGAAAATCAACTATCTTTAAGCTACTTATCAACCATCTTATGCAACACATGGATCCTCGCACGATTCTCTATATCAACTTTGATGATCCCTACTTTTCTGAATTGTGGAGTGATTCAAAAAAGTTGTATATGTTATTGGAGATTGCCGAAAAGATCAATGGGGTAAAGCCTCAATATATCTTTTTCGATGAGATTCAAAATGTTGGAATGTGGGAAAAATTTATAAAAGCGATTTATGATAATGAAACTATCAAGAAGATATATATAACCGGTTCAAATGCTTCACTTCTGAGTTCTAAATATGCCGTTGCACTTTCTGGAAGATATATCAAGAGTACGATTTATCCGCTCTCACTTAAAGAGATATATGCTATAGAAAATATAAATAGCTATCTTGATTTGCTTGATAGTGTCCCCAAAGTACTCAACATAGTAGACAAGATAATGGAGTTTGGTTCATTTCCAGAAGTTTATAAGAGTGGGGATGATGAATATAGACGAGAGTTGATTTTAAACTATTATGAAACTATCCTACTCAAAGATTGTGTAGCAAACCACGGTATACGAGAAGTAAAACAGTTTAAAGAGCTCAGTAGTTATCTCATAAGTAACGCTGCATCACTTTATAGTTATAGTACCATCTCTAAAGCGCTAAATATCAATGAAAATAGCATTAAAAGCTATATCTATGTTTTGGAAGATGCCTATCTCTATCGAGAACTAAAACAGTTTAGCTACTCATTAAAAGGGCAAATTCGCTCCAAAAAGAAAGGATATCTGACCGATAACGGCTTTTTAGGCAATATCTCTTTTAGGTTTTCTCAAAATAGAGGAAAGCTTTTTGAAAATCTTGTTTATAGTGAGTTGGAAAAAAGGGGTTATGAGATTTTTGTTTTTAATGAAGGCTCTTTAGAGTGCGATTTTTTGGTAAAAAAGGATAGTGAACTTTTAGCTATACAGGTCTGTTACGAGCTTCATAGCGGAAACAAGGAGCGTGAGATAAAAGCTTTGAAAGAAATTGCCAAAAGATTTAATGTAAATCGACAGATCCTTATAACATATAACCAAAAGGAGTCGATAGGTGAGATAGAGGTGCTGCCTTTTTGGAACTATTTTTGGGAGTAGTGTAAGTGTTTAAAAGATCTGCTATCATCATAGATACAAGTAAATTTAGGTATGATAATCCCAAATTTTGTATTAGAAGATACATCAGATGTGTTGATGCTCGGTGTGTAGGGGTGTTGAAGGAAAACGCAGGCATAGCCGGAGGCTATGTCGAGGCTTTACTTCAATCGCCCATGCCACCGATGATCAATGCAGATGATGTGCCGGCTAATGCAAATTTTGGGATAAAAATACTTTAGGTACTTCAAGAGTAACAAATCCAAATAATAAATATTTAGGTGAGTATTTAGTACTTAAAAGATATCAATAAAGAGAGTAGATGAAATTTGAAGATTTTAATTTTAAGCCGAAGTTAGCAAATGCTATAAGGCAAGCAGGCTTTAGAGAGCCGAGTCCCGTACAAAAGGAAGCGATACCGATCGTACTTGACGGGAAAGATATCGTAGCGCAAGCGCATACGGGAACAGGGAAAACGGCGGCATTCGGTCTGCCGATACTTCAGATGATGGAGTGTAAGGGTGAGGTTGAGGCGCTGGTGATCGTGCCTACGAGAGAGTTGGCGACTCAAGTGAGTGATGAGCTCTTTAGATTTGGTAAAAATCTGGGAGTGAGAACCGCTACCGTATATGGCGGAAGCTCGTACAATAGACAGATAAGCCATATCTCAAATGCCGGAATCGTCGTAGCTACTCCCGGAAGACTTCTTGATCTGCTTAAAAAGAGGATGATAGATATCAATCCCTCGTTTGTCGTACTGGATGAAGCGGATGAGATGCTTGATATGGGATTTTTGGATGATATTAAAGAGATATTTACCTATCTGCCTACATCAAGGCAGACGCTTCTCTTTTCAGCTACTATGCCACCTCAGATAAAGGATTTGGCAAGAGAGATACTGTATGAGCCGGAATTTGTAACGATAACCAAATCCGAAACGACAAACAAAGATATCAAGCAGATCTATTTTGTTGTAAAAGAGAGCCAGAGAGATGAAGCGCTTATGCGACTTCTGGATCTGAAAAATCCAAGCAAGGCGATCATCTTTTGTAGGATGAAGAGAGAGGTTGATAGGCTTAGTGATTTCCTCCAAGCGCAAGGTTATAGTGCAAGAGGATTGCACGGTGATATGGAGCAAAGAGAGCGTGAGAGTGTGATAAAGGAGTTTAAAAGAGGGAAGCTAGAGCTTTTGGTAGCAACCGATGTTGCGGCGAGAGGACTTGATGTAACCGGCGTTACGCATGTCTTTAACTATCACATCCCTTTCGACTCTGAGAGCTATGTACATAGGATCGGAAGAACAGGAAGAGCCGGTAAGAGCGGTGAAGCGATATCTATCGTAACCCCGGAAGAGTTTAATGCCCTCAAGAAGATACAAAAAGATGTAGGAAGCTCGTTAGAATCAATGGTTATCCCTTCAAGCGAAGATCAAATGCCCGAGCAAAAAGAGACATTGGTCAATAAGATAAAAAATCAGGCTATCAAAGAGGAAGCTGTGGATGTTTATGAAGTGCTTGAAGCTGAATATGATAGTAAAGATATAGCGTTAAAAGCGATATCTCTGCTCTTTAGTGAACTTCCAAGTAATGAACAGATAGGACTCAATAGAGATGAGATAGATAGACTATTTGATGCTTATGAAGAGGAGAAGAGAGATAAAAAGCGATCCAAAGGTAGAGGTCGTGGTAGAAACCAAAACACAAAACGAAGATCAAACAACAGTAGGAGGAGAAATGGTCATAGATAAAATTGAAAGCGTGGAAGAGTTTAAAAATTTTATCGAAGAGGTTGAGTCGCAGGAGGGGTATAGGAAACCTTTGGCATTCGGGATATGTCGTATAGATAGAGGACAGTTAAATACGGAAAAGATACTTCAAGCCACATATCCGGTGGTAAACTGGAGCGAGAATTACGGAAGTGCCGCCGTATTTATCGCATCTTTACAAAAGAGCGGCGTGAAGGTGGACTTTAGCGGGAGTGAATTTAGCGTAGATCTCAATATTGACTTTATCAAAAGTGCGATGAATGCTTTTGCACCCTTTTTGAGCGAAGCACAAGGTGATGCACACAAAAATGTTCAAGTGATCAAGCACTTAAATGAGTTATTTTTATCTCAAGGGGTCGATAGTTCAAATTACAGAGTTACCTTTTTATGGGCTGATGAAGCTCCAAAGAGTGTAGAGGCGGTATATCTGAAGCTCTATGCACTCTCTCTTGCAAAAGTGGAGCTAAGAAGTATCAACCTAAACGGAGCTTTCGGCGTTTTGGAAAATGTCGCATGGAGCGGAAATATGCCGATAGAGCTCGCGTGGCTGAGAGAGAATGAGATCACTCTCAAACTTGACGGTATGTATCCGGAAATAACGGCGGTTGACAAGTTTCCAAGATATCTAGCGCATATCATACCGGCGGATAATACCCGTATCCTCGATAGTGCGAAAGTGAGAATGGGTGCGCAACTTTCACCCGGTACTACCGTGATGCCGGGAGCAAGCTATATCAACTTCAACGCGGGTACAACCGGACCGGTGATGGTGGAAGGTAGGATAAGCTCATCAGCGATAGTCGGTAGCGGAAGCGATGTAGGCGGTGGAGCAAGCATACTCGGAGTACTTAGCGGAACAGACGGAAACCCGATATCAGTCGGTCAAAACACTCTACTTGGTGCAAACTCTGTTACGGGGATACCTCTGGGAGACGGCTGTATCGTAGATGCCGGTGTTGCTATATTGGAGGGAACGAAAGTTGCTATATCCGATAAAGAGCTTCAAAAGATAAAAGAGGCAAATCCTGAGTGGAAAGCTCAAGATAAAAAGGTATATAAGGGTAGAGAACTTGCCGGACTCAACGGTATCCACTTTAGAAGAGACAGTACCACAGGAAAGGTAGTCGCTTTTAGAAGTACGAGAGAGGTGAAGTTAAACGAGGAACTGCATTAACCTAAACATAAAAAATTTGGTATAATATTTTCTAATAACTAGAACGAAAGTATAGGGGAAGGAAATTTGAATCTAAAGAGCTTCTTGTTTGATTATGGCGAGAGAGTCGAAGGATATGAAGTCAATGTTATAAACGAAAGAGAAGCTAGAGCGGCTGCAGGTATACAATTTATGCTTGGCATGATTGTTCTATTTGTAGCGATAGGCTTTGGTCATACGATTGTTGCAAGAGTTTATCTAACATTTCTGTTTTTAGACTTAACCATACGACTCTTTACACCAAAGTACGCACCAACACTACTAGTTGGTAGATTTTTTGTGAGAAATCAGACTCCAGAGTATGTAGGTGCACTTCAAAAAAGGTTTGCATGGACTTTAGGGTGGATCATATTGCTTCCTATTATGAAGTGGTTTGTTTTAACTTGGGATATATCGTTTTATAAAGTGCTACTTTGTATCTTATGTCTATCTTTACTGTTTTTTGAGTCGGCATTTTCGATATGTGTGGGATGTATCATATATAAATGGATAGTGAGAGAGGACCCTGCGCATTGTCCCGGTGGAGTGTGTGAGATCAAGAAGAAGGAACCTGTTCAAATGTTTAACCCTATTCAAATGAGTATCGTATCTCTAACTTTTATTTTTATATTGGTGGGAACCTATCTATTTTTGACCCAAACGAAGTCTGAGACATTTTTTGGGGAGTTTTTGTATGAACTGTTATTAACAGATGATGAATTAAAGGAGAGAGAGGAGAAAGAGGCCGATGCGGAGTTTGATAGTTTTTAGACTCCTACTAACCTAGTACTAATCTAAAAGTGTCGATCTCTTTAGTGTCTCCACGGCTCTCCTTTTCCCAAACTCTATAATCTCTTTTGCTCTATGAAAATCATAAAAATCAGCCACATTGATTGGGATATCTATGATAAGATCCGGTTCGTGATTTGCTAATTCATATTTGATAAGTTGTCTTTGCATCATCTCGATCGACTTTGAGATGATCTTAAATGAGTTAAAACTATCTTCATTTTGATTGAAAAATGCCTCTTTGATATAGTTGATAATTCTATTTTGTTCAGGTACCGGCGGTACTAGTACGCCCGGCTCCTCTTTTCCGTTGAGATTTACGGCTACGGTAGTCGGACAGGCGGTTGAGAGAAGCGGAGTAGTAGGAAGAGGACTGAGTATCCCCCCATCAAGGTATAGCTCACCGTTTATCTCTTTGGGGGTAAAGATGGTTGGCATAGCGATAGAGGCTCTGATGGCATCCAGTAGATCTCCCTTTTTAAACCATACACTTCGTTGATGCCTCAAGTTGGTAGCTACGGCGGTAAACTCTATCTCTAACTCTTCGATCTTTTTACCCTTGATAAAACCTCTTAATTTTTCGATCACCTTATCGCCGTTTATGATGCCGCCGTCACTTGTAAAAGAGAAATCCAAAAGTTTAATCACATCAAAGATATCTAACTCAATGACCCAGTTTTTATACGCATCGAGAGCCTTTGCCGCATATAGCCCCCCTACCAGTGCACCCATGGATGATCCGGATATAGAGACGATATTGAACCCCATCTCCTCCAGAGCCTCTATCGCACCGATATGCGCATATCCTCTAGCACCCCCGCTTCCTAGTACTAACGATATATCTTTTTTGCTCATGCCTTTTTACTCTCCATTTGCGATAGTTGTATCTATCAATGCCAAAATATCTTTGATCCCCTCATCTTTGTAGATAAGTACCTCATTATCAACCACGATATCTTTGTGAAAAGCGCTGATAGTTTTAGTATCCGGGCAATCATTTGCTCCGCCGTAAGAGGTGCAAGCATAGGCAGCCCAACTTCTTGCTACCTCCATAGCACTTTGAAACTCCTCCTCTGAAAAAGACTTTTTACCGTTTAGTACCGATACCATTCCCGCACAAAACGCATCACCGGCACCCGTCGAGTCCACAAATCGATCTCCAAGTTCAACCGGTCTTGCCAAAAAGAGCGCATTACTTCTGTTTTTCATCACTCCTATCGCTCCAAACTTATCGAGTGTGATGATGGCTGATATATTGAGTCTGACCAATCTATCAAAAATATTTTGCAGGGGTGGAGAGGCTTCACCTTCCCTTTGAAATAACTCTTTAATTTCATGGATATTGAGTTGTAAGATATCTATTTTTGGTAGATACTTTTTCCAAAAATCAAATCCGTGAGCTATCTGAGAAGCACCGATATTTGCATATATGAGAGATGCTTTAGTACTAAAGTAATCTATGGCGTATAGGGTACTTAGCTCCTTCTCATGTTTTGCGATATCCGGTTTATCATTATGGATATGTCCGATGATGACGGAAGCCGGAGACTTTAGCCTGCTTACTCTTTTTTCAAGGAAGGGTCGAAAAAGATTTTTTCTATTTTTATCATGGCTTAATACCGTTCGGCTGTTTCCCTCTACGATGATAGTCGATTTTGAGGTATCAACTCCGGGTATCAAAAACCCATTTTCGATAAAGGATCTGATATCGTTATCCTCTAGTTTTATAGCCTTGAGGGTGATCTCTTGAACTCTATGACCGATATAGTCATCTCCGACAAAAAGGATAGGATAGACCGCTTCGCCGGCATGTAGAAGCCTCAATGTGTAGTTTAAGCCGCTTCCGGCATAGAGCTCCTCCATAGTGACAGCGTTTTTGTTATTAGGGATGATTTTGTTTTCACTTGTGATTAAATACTCTAAATTTGCACCGCCGATAACAACGATTCTCTTTTGTTTCATCTTTTAGTCCGCGATATCTATCACTATTCTAGTCGGATGTTTGAGGGTAAAAACCTTATACGCAGATCGCTTTTTGAGTTTGATAGTAAAGAGGAAACTCTCTTTATCCGGCATAAATTCAAGCCTTTTAATCACACTACTTCCTTTAAAAGAGGGGATTGGAGCGGATACGGAGCTATATCCTCTTAGTTCACCGTCGATATCTTTGCTTTGCGCATCCCTGCCTATCTCATACTCTCCGGTTACATTTGAACGGATATAATCCTTGGGATCCAATATGCTGTTATATTTATAGACATCAAAAACAATTCTCTCGTACCCTTTATGTTTATGCCATCTGATGAGTCTGACATCTAGATTTTCTCCCGGTTCTCCACCGCTAAAATAGCCGCTATATTTATATCCGTCGATAGGAAGGTATCCGCCGCCTCCCATCCCTCTAAAAAAGAGAAAAGCAAAAAAGCCGATCAATGCTAAAGTAGCTATGAGATAAGGGGTATATTCTTTTTTGAATTTAAGCTTCATAGGGCTATTTTAACACAAGTTCTCTTGTGAAACTGTTGCAAAACGCTACATTTAGGAACAAAACTTTTATCTATAGTTATGAAAAGCAGATTTTTTCTTCCATTTGTGAAGCCCTTTGTGTAAAATATGAGCAAAGAGATCGCAATCGATTGAAGGATAAATATGGGACTTTTTAAAAGAGATAAGGTAGATGCTACTCTAAAAACCACTACCGCTATCACAAAGGGTATACATGTTGTTGGAAATATAAGCGGAGAAGATCATATCCATATAAGCGGTTCACTGAAGGGCGATATCGTGACTAAATCTTCAGTAGTGATCGGTCATGAGGGAAGTGTTACCGGAGATATCAGAGCCTCAAAGGTAAAGGTTTTTGGAAGATTAGATGGAGATGTAGTTGCTGATGAGATCGTTGAGTGCGAAGAGGGGTGTGTTGTAAATTCACATATCAAAGCAAATAAGGTCTTTATAAACGGTAAACATAGCGGTACGATACAGTGTAAAGAGCTCCACATAGAGATCAACGGGTCGGTCGAAAATAGAGTTCAAGCCAAAGAGATAGAGGTAAGCGGTAGATTGGAAGGTGATATCGCATGCGAACACCTCTCGGCTAAAAATAGCGCCTTTATAAAAGGGCATCTCTATGTAAATAGTATAACAAACAGAGGAGCGACTTTAGAAGGATCAATGTCCGAATATCAAGCTTTATTCGATAAGAGAGAGGATGAGTCTAGCACGAAAGAGTTAGATATAAAAGAGCTTGTTGAGGAGAGTCAGAATAACTAGTACTAACTTAGTACTAGCATCTCTGTTTACGGTTTTCTTACCACCTTTATATAGGCTTCGGCTCTCTTCTTCTCAAAGTAGTCTACAAGTATATTGTTTTGTCTCTCTTTTGTCATGATATTGAGTATCTGATCTTTTACCTTTGCGTATGGAACGGTTTGGGGCTTGTGTTTTTTTGTGATGTAAAACATCACAAAGCCTTTAGGCATCTTGATGATAGGGGTAAATTTACCCTCCGGAGTTTTATCAAACAGCTTGACGATATCAGGTGTCAATCTGCTTGGATCGAGCTTGATATCTTGTGTTATTACACCGTTTTGTCTCATAAGGGGAGCCGCAACGATCATCTGCAACGCTTTTGGATCTTGCGAGCTATACTGCACCGCTTCGATGAAGCCTAAAGTTTTAAATTTATCTTTATGTTTTTGGTAAAACGCTTTCATCTCCGCATCGGTCGGTTTTTTGATTTTACCCGCGGTGAGTTTATTGTAAAGCCTCTCTTTTGCGATATCGTTTGCCAATTTTGCACGATATGCCCGGTAGTTCATACCCCTCTTCTTCAGCTCCTCTTTGAACTGTTTCACACTCAAACCGTTTTGTTTGGCAATCGTTTCGATAGCATGATCGATATCAAGATCATTGACATAGATCCCCGCCTCTTTGATCGCTCTCTCTTCGAGCTTTTGCTGTATAAGCAGATCTACCGCTTGCTCTCTGGTAAGACCGCTCTTTTGGGCTCTTCTTAATTCATTTGTCGTGATCGGTTCACCGTCAACTGTGATAGCTACTCCGCCTATCATCCTTGCATCAAGTGTGATAAAACTGATAATGAGTAGAAACAAAATTCTTATCATAAAAGTTTCCTTAAAGTAGTGGTAATAAAAGATTATATCACAATATGATAAAATCGTAAATATTTATTAAACAAGGATTTTCATGAGAGTTACGAGATTTGCACCCAGTCCTACGGGATATCTCCACATAGGTGGACTTAGAACGGCACTCTATAGCTATCTGTGGGCAAAAAAGGCAAACGGAAAGTTTTTACTTAGGATAGAGGATACGGATCAAAAGCGAAACTCCAGGGAGGCTGCCGAAGCGATAGAGGAGGCATTTCGATGGTGTGGATTTGAGCATGACGGAGAGGTGATCTATCAATCAAAAAGGTTTGATATCTATAAAAAGTATATCCAACAGCTTTTAGATGAGGGAAAAGCATACTACTGCTATATGACTCTCGAAGAGCTTGATGAGATGCGAAAAGCTCAACAGGCAAAAGGTGAGCGACCGAGATATGACGGCAGATATCGAGATTTTTGCGGTGAAGCACCGGAGGGTGTGGAGCCGGTAGTACGGATCAAAGCGCCTACAAGCGGTGTGATAGAGTTTGTGGACGGCATCAAGGGGGAGATGAAGTTCAATGTAGAAGATATGCTCGATGACTTCATCATCGCCAGAAGCGACGGTACGCCGACATATAACTTTGTCGTAGCGATCGATGATGCGCTGATGGGTCTTACCGATGTGATAAGGGGAGATGACCACCTCTCAAATACGCCGAAACAGATCGTGGTATATGAGGCGCTAGGATTTGAGATACCGAAGTTTTACCATGTGCCGATGATTCTAAATCCAAGCGGTAAAAAGCTTAGCAAAAGAGACGGCGCTATGGATGTGATGGAGTATAAGAGGATGGGATACTTTCCTGAAGCGCTTTTAAATTTTTTGGTAAGACTTGGGTGGAGTTACGGAGATCAAGAGATATTTACTCTTAAAGAGATGATAGAGCTTTTTGATCCGAGCGATATCAATAAAGCACCATCGGCTTACAATCCCGAAAAACTCCTCTGGATCAACGCTTACTATATGAAAACACTTCCCTATGAGAGGATCATAGAGGCGCTAAAGGATTTGGGCTTTGAACTATCTGATCATCCAAAAAGAGAGCTTTTAATTGATGCGCTTAGAGAGAGGGCAAAGACGCTTGTTGAGTTTATAGAGATGGCAAATAAGATCATCCATAAACCCGAAAGTTATGACCCAAAAGCGGTAGATAAGTTTATCAACGAGGAGTCAAAAGCACTTTTGGCAGAGTATCTAAAGAGCTTAAAAGCGCATGGAGAGATAGGGGATGCGGAGAGTTTTGAAGCGTTTATAAAGAGCTTCCTGGATAGTCACGGTGTGAAGCTAAAAATATTGGCTCAACCGCTTAGGATATCGATGGTAGGAAGTAGTGTCAGTCCCTCTATCTATGATACGATGGAGATCATAGGATATGGTGAACTTGTAGAGAGAATAGAGAAGTTTTTAAAACATATCGCGTAATGATGTTGGAAAAGTTACCTAAATTTTTAACTAATATTATCTTTAGTTAACTCTTTTTTTATCTGATTTCAATATAATTTCACAATTACTTCACAGCTATGTTTTATAGTTATGGAGTAATTATCGGCATATTGTGTTAGACTTTGGTTGTAGGAGGGAATATGAAGCTTGTAAAGCTTTCATCTTTGGTGCTAATTTCATTAGTGCTAAGTAGCAATACTCTTTTTGCTTCGCCGGATAAGGGTCATAAGATCTATCTTAAGACGCTTAAAAAGAGTTGCGGTATGAATGGAGCTGAGATAGCGAACAAACATACGCAAGGTGAGTGGGAAGAGTTGCATGACAAAGGTCAACTAGAAAGCGAAATCAAAAAGATCTGTCCAAAAGTGAAAGATATCGATGACAAACTTTTGCCTGATCTGTTTGATTTTTTGTATGAATATGGCAGTGATTCGGGAAATATTCCATCCTGTAGCTAAAGTTTTAGCATTTTATGACGATATAGTAAATACAATAAATTTAAAAAAAAGGATATGATATGAAAAAGTTGTATTAT
>JALWLO010000109.1 GCA_027084135.1 Campylobacterales bacterium
AAAATCGAAGAAACTGGGTGTTGGCATTGTTCACTCTCCTTCTCTTTCTATGTTACTTTATTTTAACATTTATTGGTTGGTTTTTCAGAGGACTCAATTATTACCAACTCAATAGGAGAAAAAATGAGAGCTGAATTTACGGCAATTATAGAGTCTGCACCGGAGGGTGGTTACTGGGCGATATGCTTGGAGATTCCCGGAGTAAACGGGCAAGGCGAGACAGTAGAGGAAGCAAAAGAGAGTTTGAAAGAGGCTATCGAGCTTATTTTGGAGGATGATTAAATAAACATGGATAAGATGATTGTAGATCACAAAAAACATCTTGAGCAGTTGAAGTTGATGGTGCCTCTGTTTTGGATTTTTACGATTGTGATCTCATTTTTCCAAGATCCTATCAAGCCTAAATGGATCGTTATTTCTCTATTTGTCGGGGTTTTGCTCTTTGTTTTCGAGTATCTTTGGTATCGCTATATTTTATATCATTTTAAAAGTAGGCGGTGGGGAGTTTTGGAGAGTATTCACACTTTTATCTTTATGATGATGATTATACCACTTACCCAAAAATTTGATATAACTTATATGCTCATCTCTGTGGCAACATTTATCTCATTGAAGGCGATCTTTAAAAGATTCTATTTGGAATTATTGGATAGATTAGTAGAGAGGGTATTATAAATTTACATTAGGGGTTAAAGTTATCTACATAAAAATCGATATGAAAGTAAAGTCTATTTTTAAACTATGGGCTATGAATTTATGTTATAATGGTAAGTAGGTTTTGTATGTAGGTGGAGGGAGATGTATAAATAGCATTGCAATTGCTTGTTGAAATATCAATGGAGAAAGCTTAAAAATGGTTGATACAATGGATACATTTTATATAGATCCGATATATATAGCTAATAAAAACAATATAAATGTAAAGCCGATAAAGTCTAAAAAAACAAAAGGTACTTGGTTAGGAGAAATAGATCTTATTGATGATGATTTATGTGGCTATATCGAAAAAGACAATAGCGGAAAAACAACTATATATTACAATCCAAACCACCATGAAAATAGACAAAGATTTACTATTGCACACGAGTTGGCACACTTCCTCTTAGGACACTTAAATGAAAATCAAAAAGAGTATAGGGATTTTACAAACAGTTTCCAAACCCCAAATAGCGATCAAAAAGAGATAGAAGCAAACAAATTGGCAGCTAAAATTTTAATGCCAGAAGATAAACTATACTTTTTAATCTACAAAAAGGGAATCACTTCAGTAAAAGAGTTGGCAAAAATCATGAGAGTATCTGAGGCTGCTATGGAGTATAGATTGAAAAATTTAGGCTGGATTCGATGAGCGATACAACTGACATCTCAAAAGATACTATTTCAGACGATGAAGATAAAAAGTATCAGTTAGAGTTTGAAAGTTAGAGTTTGAAAATGAAAAAGATAAAAAAGATTTTAGAAAATGGCTGTTTTGGATGCTGATTTGTTTTATAGTCTGTATGTATCTGTCCTCATTTATATTCACTTATGAGTATATCAATACCAAAATGCAATTCTATGAATCTAATAGTACAATTCATAGATCAATTCCAAAAGAGAATATCGGTAGCATTGTTTTATTATCCTTTACTTTAATGATACCTACCATTTTATCTCTTGCACTCATGAGATTTTTATTTGGAAACAGCGATCAAAAGAGTGAAAAGAATATTCCATCTCTTATCTTTAATATCGGCAAAGAATTAAAAGAGACTCTTATCGCTATAATGGATAAAAAAAATTGAGTTTATTCAACAACACACATTATAATCATCAGCACTTTTAGATAAAATACTTTTCATGATAGAGCTAACAAATGAAACAGATACAAAGATAGATAGAGTACCGTTACAGGCGATTGCCGACCATTTAACCGATAAAGATATCGAGCTTATCATAACAGATAACGAGGGCATCAGGGAGCTAAACAGAGAGCATAGGGGTAAGGACAAGGCTACCGATGTGCTGAGTTTTCCGCTTGAGGAGATGGAGGGCTTTCCGCTTGGCTCTATCGTTATCAGCTATGATAAGGTTCAAGAGGTGGCAAGAGAGCTTGGACACAGCGAAGAGGATGAGCTGAAGCTTCTTTTTATCCATGGATTGCTACATCTTCTGGGGTATGACCATGAAACCGACAACGGAGAGATGAGAGCCAAAGAGAGGGAGTTGATGGAGAGGTTTGGATTGCCAAAAAGCTTGATAGAGAGGGGTGAGTAGTGGATTATATCATTTTTATCATTTCGATGTATGCTTTGACGAAGGGGGCTGACTTTGTGATAGAGGAGAGTGAGAAGATAGCACTTCACTTTAACATCTCCCACTTTGTCATAGGGGCGACGCTTGTGGCACTTGGTACAAGTCTGCCTGAGATGGCGGCTTCGGCGATGGCGAGTTTTTCGGGTAGAAATGAGATGGCGGTTGCAAATGTGATAGGTAGCAATATCATCAACATCACCTTAGTACTGGGCTTGGTTTTTCTTTTTGCCAAAAATATCACCCCAAATAGAGATATATTTGCCAAAGATGGAGCGTGGGGGTTATTTCCTGTGATGACATTTGTGATGATGGTGATAGATGGCTCAGTTTCGAGATTTGAGGGATTTTTGTTTATCTTAATGATGGGGGCGTATCTTCTCTTTTTGATAAATAACGATGATGAACTCGATGATGTAGTAGATGAGGAGTTAGAGCGGGAAAAGTTTGACTGGAAACCGACACTCTTGCTACTCTTGGCAGGGTTTGTGCTTGTTATCGGGGGAGCATACTTTGCGGTGGAGTCGGCTTCAGCGATAGCGAGGAGTTTTGGTGTGAGCGAGTGGGTGATCGGTCTGCTTTTGGTAGCATTTGGAACGAGTCTGCCAGAGCTTATGGTTAGCATCTCCGCCGCAAAGAGAGGAAACGGCGATATGGTGATAGGCAACATCATCGGAAGCAATGTATCAAACTTCACGATGGTACTTGGGTTATCATCGTTTATCCATCCCTTAGATGTGGATCTGATGAAAAATATGTTTGACATCTTAGCGGTTGTGGTGGCGAGTTTTATGCTGGTTTTCATCACGGCAAACAGACTCTACACCAAATCTGCCGCTATCGTACTGCTGATCCTCTTTGCTTTAGTATTGGAGCATAGTATCAGTTCATTTTGATAAAGGATTTGTTTGAAAAAAGTCTATTTATCACTTATCTTACCCTTTGCCCTCTTTGCTAAGAGCGCGGTTGTAAGCGGGGACGGTGAGTATGAGATCATCGGCGATGATACACTAAAAGTCATCTACTCAAAAGAGTATCCCGACTTAGCGCAAGAGGTGTTTCAAAAAGAGAAGCAGATCATCTCAAGATATAGCAAGAGTTACGGGTATGAGATGGACTCGACATTGTATCTTGGTATCCTCTCATCGCAAAATCAAATCCCAAACGCCTTCTCAAACCAATTTCCGATAAATATCCAGATGGAGTATGGCGGTGGAAGTTTAGAGCCGGATTATTTTAGTACTAAGAGTTGGATAGATACTCTTTTGTATCATGAGAGCGCACACAATTTTCAATTAAATCCAAAGCAAAATCTTCTATCAAGATATGCCCATAAAGTGTTTGGAAATATCCCCTTTTCATTTATACTATTTCCCATTTTTCCCGTACCGAATGTTTTAGAGAACTCATTTTTGCTTGAGGGAAATGCGGTATTAAACGAGTCACTTCACCAAAACGGCGGACGGCTATATAGCGGGGCATTTAAGGCGATGCTGCTAACTCAGGCAAAAGCCGGCTACATCACCCCCAAGAGGCTCTACAATAACCATCTCTTTTTCCCGTACAATACCCACCACTACATCGTCGGCGGATACTTTCAGTACTATTTGGCTAAAAAGTACGGCTTAGATAGGACAAACCGATATTTTCTTACTCACTCATCGCAGTGGATACCGATATTTACAAATGAGGCGTTTAGGGATAATTTTGGCATCAGCTTTAAGGAGGCGGTGGCGGAGTTTCGAGACTCTCTGAGGGAGGATGCAAAAGCGTTTGTTCGTACCAAAGGAGAGTTGATAGCTACATCACAGAGTTTTGTGAAGTTAAACAAAATGGGCGATGAGGTGCTCTTTCTCTCTACGGATGCGAGGTCTCTTCCAACTCTATATCAAGTTAGTACTAACAGCATCAAAAAGCGAAAAACGACTCTAAAGATGGGGGAAGTCTTTAAAGTAGAGGGTAAATATTATACCCTTGCTTCATCTCACACATCGCCTACAAAGATAGAGATCGCTCTGTTTGACGAGGATGGAGAGGTGTTAGAGGGCACAGAGGGTAAAGCGGTGTGGTATAAAGATGGACAAGATGAGGTCTATTTTGATATCAAAAGCTCATTTGATGAGCCGAAACTCTATAAAAACGGCACCTTTGTAGGGGTTGCCAACTCCGCACCGTTTGTGGACAGAGATAAAAATATCTACTACTTCAAACAAAACGGATCTACTAAAACACTCTACAAAAACGCAGAAAAACTCTTTAGCTATGAGGGGTACTACGGTTTTGTCTGCGATGTGGATAGCGAGGGGGTTTACTTTATAGCAAACTCAAAACTCGGCTCTACCCTTTATCGCTATGAAAACGGTATCATCAGACGACTCCTTGAAGGCGATGATATCGTCGATATGAAGCTCCTTAATGAAGATGAAGTAGTGGTAGAGGTGATAAGCGGTGAGGGCATAGAGTTTAGACGGGTGAAACTTGGTGAGGGCAGGATAGATAGGGTGTATGAAACCAAGCTTGATTTGTCGATAGAGCCTTTTTGTACTAAGGTTAGTACTAAAGCTACTCGGCCAAAATCCAAGCCCTACAGCCCTATCTCAAACCTCCACTTTAGCGGTGCAAACCACTCTCTAACCGTCACCGAAAATGATGTAAATTTTGACTTAAATGTCAGATTTACAGATCCGCTTGAACAAAATAGCCTTGATCTCTTTATCTCAAAGCTTTCAGATGAGACCGATATAGGAGTCGGGTATGATAACTCAAAATATAGAACAAACTTCGGTGCCAGTGTGTACGGTGTGATCGATAGTGATGATAACAGTACGAGGGATTTTGGTGCATACGCCTATATCGGCTACCCTCTCTATCAAAGCGGTTATAAGAGCGTTAGTACTAAACTTAGCTACTCCATCACAAGTGACAAAAATGAAAAAGCTCCGCTAAAATTTACGATAAATGCTAAAGATAAAAGAGTAGCAGGTCATAGTATGTATATCAACCACCTGCAAAGCTTGACACTTTCAGCGACACTTGATAGAGGTGATTTAGCGTGGGGCGGAGCCTATAGGTACGATAGAGAGCTTGGCGACGAGTTTTATCTTAGTACTAAGATATCAGGGGCTAAAAGTAGTGCCGATAGTTATAAAAAGCATAGAGGAATAAAGATAGACTCATACCGAGTACTAAGCAGAGACGGTATCAGCTATGAGATGCCAAGCCTAAATAGCGACATCTATGTCAAATCGATCCTAAAAGGCTCTCTCTCACTCAAAAAGGTCTTTAACCTCTCTAAGTACTACTTCACATTTCCTGTAAGTCTCAGGCGAGAGTCACTATATGCTTCGTACAATCTCTATAATATTGAGAGTTTCAAGGGGGTTAAAGATAGCTATAATGAGTTTATAGTCGGCGGGACGCTGGATATGCTATACTTCAACTCGACGGCACTGCCTATATCGTTTGAGTATATCCACTCACCCGATATCGAAAATAGCAATAACTTTAGAGTACTGATGGAGTTTAATTTCTAATGGTTATCCAAAAGCATATCACTCTGCCGCCATATCCGAGAGGTGTGCATATCATATCGAAGCATATAGAAGATCACATCAGCGGCGTAGAGACGGGCATAGCAAATATCTTTCTAAAGCACACTTCAGCTTCACTGGCACTCAATGAAAACTACGACCCAAGTGTTAGAAACGATATAGAGAGCTTTCTAAGAACTCTTATCCCCGACGGCTACAAAGGCTTTACGCATACCTTAGAAGGTGCGGACGATATGCCGGCACATATGAAAAATATCCTCATAGGTTCAAGCCTCACTATCCCCATCACTAACGGCTCTCTCAATCTCGGCACTTGGCAGGGAGTCTATCTACTAGAACACAGGGTACACGGTGGGAGTAGAGAGTTAGTACTAACTCTCTTTGGAGAGTAGTTTTTTAACAGATTAAAAAAAGTCAACTATTTTCCAATGTTTTTTATAGGCGATATAGCCTACTATCATAGCTATAATTAAACCGATAGGATATAAAAAGGCTATACTATTTGTTTCTATCATGATAACTCCTTTTCAATAGCATTTAACTTCAAAATATTCACAGCAATTCCAATTGATACGAATATAAAAAAACCAAATAGTAAAAAACCAACATATGAATTGGATAATTTTGTACCATATATCCAACTTCCACCCGCAACAGCAGAAAATATGAGTAACTTTTTATAAATCAAATCACTCTTTAGCTTTAGTTTTTCTAATTTCTCACTTTTCATAAAGCTATTTTAACATAAAAGCCTGTTTTTTCATTTATTCCAAAATCTCTACATATTACTTTATCTAAATTTGCTAATATAGCCCTTATGGATAAGTATCAAGTTTTAAAAGAGTATTTTGGTTACGATAAATTTCGTCCCTTTCAAGAGGAGTCGATAGATGCACTCTTAGAGGGGCGGGATCTTTTGACTATCTTGCCGACCGGTGCAGGTAAATCGCTCTGTTATCAACTGCCAACTTTGATGAGTGAGGGTTTGAGTGTGGTTGTCTCACCGCTTATCGCTTTGATGCAGGATCAAGTGAGAAATCTACAGCTTCTTGGGATTGAGGCGGTTACTATCCATTCAGATTTGAGTGATGCGAATCGAACGGATATCTTTAGTAGGCTTAAAAGCGGCAGGGTCAAACTGCTCTATGTCGCACCTGAAAGATTGATACTTCCTCAGTTTATCACTTTTTTAAAGAGTTTACCTCTCAACTTTTTTGTGATCGATGAAGCACACTGCGTAAGTGAGTGGGGGCATGAGTTTAGGAGTGACTATCAGCAACTCTCTATTCTCAAAGAGCACTTTCCGGATATTCCCATCGCCGCCTTTACCGCAACGGCAACAAGAGAGGTCGCGGTTGACATCGCAAAGAGTCTTCGACTAAAAAACCCGCTGATACTTCGAGGCAATGTCTTTAGAGAAAATCTGCATATCAGTTGTCAACCGCGTCAAAGAAACGGTCGCTCTCAAATTTTGGATTTTTTAAAAAAACACCCGGATGAGAGCGGGATCATCTATACCTTTACACGAAAAGAGAGTGAGGATTTGGCTCGTTTCCTACAAACTCAAAACATCTCGGCAAAAGCCTACCATGCTGGATTAGAGAAGGAGGAGAAACAGAGAGTTTATGAGGATTTTGTGCATGATTGTATCGATATCGTTGTAGCGACGATCGCTTTTGGGATGGGAATCGACAAGAGCAATATCCGCTTCGTCCTGCACACCTCTTTGCCCAAAACGATTGAGAGTTACTACCAAGAGATCGGTCGTGCCGGACGGGATGGTCTGCCAAGCCGCACACTCCTTCTTTATAATAAAAGCGACGAGATACAAAAAAAAGAGCTCATCCAAAATACGCCAAATGAGCACTATCGCCAAATCTTAGAGCAGAAACTCTCTAAAATGTATCGCTACGCAAACAGTTCTAGATGTCGCCATAAAATGATGGGGCAATACTTTGGAGATGAGGTAGAGGTATGCGGTGATAAGTGTGACAACTGTCAAAAAGAGCCTGTCTGTATGGAGGATATCACAACTGAAGCAAGGATGTTTCTCTCTGCTATCTATCGAACCGGGTCTCGATTTGGGCAAAATCATCTAATAGATATACTAAGAGGAAGTCAAAGTGCAAAGATCGCACAGTTTGGACATGAAAAGCTATCGGTTTACGGTATCGGTACTCACAGGTCTAAAGAGGTGTGGAGACGCATCATCGATAGGCTTTTTGATCTGGAAGCCATTACAACCGGTGTGCATCGTGCTGTTGTGATGAAAGAGAGAGGAGTAGATATCCTCAAAGGCAAAGAGAGCGTCAAGATCGATGCGGCTCAACTCATCGAACCTAAACGCATCTCTAAACTCAAAACCGAAGATGATAGACCAAAAGATGAGAAGTTTGAGGCTCTAAGAGAGCTTCGTAGCAAACTTGCAAAAGAGGCAAGCCTTCCGGCATATATCATCTTTAGCGATAAGACACTTTTGGAACTTGCAAGTTACCTACCGCAAAACAAGGCTGAAATGCTCTCGATCAACGGTATCGGCGAGGTGAAGTATGAGAGGTACGGAGAGGTGTTTTTGGAGCTATGCAAAAAGCTTAGGGAGGAGAGTTAGTACCTAATCATCCTAACTTAAGATAAGCTTCTATATCCTCTCTCAAGCGCATTTTTAGTGACTGAGGTGAGAGGATGCGGATATGGGGTAGCCACTTTTTGACAAGCGGTAGGATCTCCATTTCGTTGTTGATGTTAAATGTAACGAGCAGGTCGCCGTTTTCTCTCTCTTGGATGATCTTTTGTGATTTGAGATGTTTTTTGACCTTGAAGTATCTTGCCACGAAGCTATCGACTTCAAGCACTACTTCATAAGAGGGAGTTTGGTAGTTTTGAAAGAGGGATTGAAACCTTTTGATAAACTCTTCGGCATCCATCTCCCTTTGAAAGGTGCTCGGTAAGAGCTTGAACTCTTTGATGAAGTTCACACGCAAAAACTTAAATCCCCCGTTCTCCTCCTCTTGCGTCATAGCTCCGAGATACCAGTTTCCTTCGGCAAAGATGATCTTGATGGGCTTGATATTTTTAAAGTGTTTGATTTTATTGTCTCTATCTATGTAGCGTATGTCGGCTTTGCGATGGGATTTGATAGCCTCTTTGATATCTTCTATCTTCTCATCACCGAGTCTCTCTATCGGTCTCTCGGCGACATGATAGAGCTTGGCGACATCTTTTTTGACTTGGTTTATGATAGGAAAGTCCCTCACATCAAAAAGCGATAGAAACTTCTCGTCAAATAGCGCTATATACTCGAAAAAATCCCTCAGCTTAACACTATCTTTGAGATATGAAAAAAGCTCTTTTCTGTTTTGCAAAGCGTAACATCCTCGTGAGGGATTTATCAGGTTGTCGCCGAGAAACTCCTTGAGAAGTTCCATATCTCTTTGGATAGTTCGTGTGTTAGTACTAAATAGCCGGGCGATCTCTTTAGTGCAGAGTCTATCTCTCTCTTCAAAGAGAGTGAGAAGTTTGAGTACTCTTTGGGCTTGGTTCATCGCTTATCCTAAAAGTAGTATTTGATCTTGTTGAGATGGCTTATGACGGGCTTATACTCTCCGTCGTTAAACTGTGTCAGTGTGATGTCCCAGTAGCTTTGGATACTCATCCCAAGCAATATAGCGACTGTTGTCGGCATAGAGTATGCAAGCGTGATATGCGGTGCTTGTTGCTGTAAGTTGTTGATGACGCTATATATCTCTCGGTTTGCACGGATAAACTCTTCTGCTTTGTGCAGTGTCGCCCCCACCTGACTCTCAAGATGGATGATAGGTTTTTCGAGTTTGTTTAGTGCCACCTTATGGGAAGCAAGGTCGATAGCTACGGTAATCTTGTCGCTTCCCTCCACTTCGCCTATATCTTCTCTCTTAAAGATTTCAAACGCATCTATCGGCTCTTTAAAGCTACGGGAATCTATCTCAAGCGCTACCGCATAACTGTCGGTTGACTTGTTGTACTGATAGAGAGTAACCCCCTCTGTACCGAACATCGTACCGACCAAGATAGCATTTGCGATGGGTCCGATATAGACGACATGAAACTGCACATTTTGGGGAGTTTTCGCCTCAAGTCGCTTGATGTCGTGCTTAGATATCTTCAAAAAGTCGATAAACCTATCTTCATCAAATATATCCCCGTTATACTCAAATACCAAATCCTGCTGCGTGATGTTGAAATACTTCTCTAAGTTTGTTTTATGATTTGGATAGCTCTTTTCAAAATTTTCAAAAAGTGAGTTTAGGGCTGAGAGAGAGTTTGCCGGATTTGATATATTGAAGATGATAGGAATAGGAATATTTGGCTGTGAGTAGAGCTTTTGTTTGCGCATCTCATCGATAAACGCCCATATAAAAAAAAGAGCCACGATGACCCCAGCGCCGGCATAAACGGTAGGTATCCCGATATAGTCCGCCACAAAAGCCATCAGTATAGCTATAATCGAGCCGATAGTTACATAGCGATTTGAGAGCGTTTTTTCTAACATTTTCACCTCACAATTTTAATAAATCCGATTTTCTCTCCCCAGAAAGCTATTATAGCCAAATTTTACGACAAAATGTGTCGTTTTGATAACTTAATGTATCACACCACACCGTACTTAAAATATTTTACCGATAAACGAGAATTAAAACAGACTTTGAACTTTTAACCTTGTATCCAATCTTGAAATGTTTTTAAAAATTTGGTCATTACTAACTAATATTGCATTATTGCTCAAAGCAATAGATGCGATTAACAAATCCAAATCATTTTTCTTTGCATTTTTTGATGAAATACCGGTTGTTTGCTTATAGCTAAGTTTTAATTGACTAAAGTATTTAGCACCTTTTATGTTTAAGGAAAAGATATTTATATCCTGATCTTCGATAAGTGATGTTAAAGCATTTTCAAATTTTTGTTTTAGCTTATTATCAGAAAAGTTATCTTTTCCATAATTTAGCTCGTAAATTGTAATAATTGAAACAGCAACGCTATCATCATCATTTAATTTGTTCAAATATTCTACAATTTTACTATGAAACGGTGAATTGCTATCCCATAGATAAGAGATGATATCTGTATCTAAAATATATTTAGACATCAAGCTCTCTCAAAGAAAACTCTTTTCTTATCTCTTGAGTACTCTTTTGTATATGATTTGTTATTTCCGGAGTGGTCAATCCGCTCATTTTTTTGGCAAATTTTCCCCATCTATTATCTTTATCACTATTTTTTCTGTTACTGATATTTGCTTTAACTTTTTGTTTAAGTGAATCGATG
>JALWLO010000110.1 GCA_027084135.1 Campylobacterales bacterium
GAGTTGAAGCTCAAAGGGCTGATCGTGGGCGGCTTTGAAGCGGTATTTGAGATAAATAGAAACTTTAGAAACGAGGGGATGGATCATACTCACAATCCCGAATTTACGATGCTTGAGTTTTATTGGGCGTACCATAACTATGAAGATTTGATGAAGCTAACCGAAGAGATGTTTGAGGAGCTATTTAAAGAGCTAAATCTTCCCAAAAAACTTCCCTTTGGTGATATCGAGATAGATTATTCGACACCTTTTAGAAAGATAACTTGGGAAGATAGTTTGGTTGAGATAGGCGGCGTACCGAGAGAGATATTAAAAGATGATGAAAAGATCAAAGCCTATCTACGGGAAAAAGGGATAGAGTTTGATGGGAAGCTAAAGGGCGGCAAACTTCAAGAGGAGTTGTTTGACGCCTTTGTAGAAGAGAAGCTTATCAACCCGACCTTCGTCACAAAGTATCCTGTCGATATCTCACCTCTTGCGAGAAGAAGTGAAGAGGATCCAAACCTAACCGATAGATTTGAGTTTTTTATCGCGGGTCGTGAGATAGGTAATGCCTACAATGAGTTAAATGACCCGATCGATCAATATGAGAGGTTTAAAGCGCAACTTCAAGCCAAAGATGAGGGCGATGATGAGGCAAGTGATATGGATGAGGATTTCATAGAGGCACTCGGCTACGGTATGCCGCCTACCGCCGGTGAGGGGATCGGTATCGATAGACTTGTGATGCTATTGACAAATCAACACTCGATAAGAGATGTGATTCTGTTTCCGGCGATGAAGCCGTTAACGAAAGAGGATAAAGATGAAAGTGAGGGGGAATAGATGTATTTTATGGAAAATAGCGACAAAGAGGTTTTTGAGATAATCAATAAAGAGTTACAAAGACAAAATGATCACCTTGAGATGATCGCAAGTGAAAATTTTACATTTCCGGCTGTGATGGAAGCTATGGGTAGCGTATTTACAAACAAATATGCGGAGGGTTATCCAAATAAGAGATATTACGGCGGATGCGAATATGCTGATGAAGTAGAACAACTTGCCATAGATAGAGCCTGCAAACTCTTTGGATGTAAATTTGCAAATGTTCAGCCGCATTCGGGAAGTCAAGCAAACCAAGGTGTCTATCAAGCACTTTTGAAACCTTATGACAAGATTCTCGGTATGGATCTAAGCCATGGCGGACACCTCACGCACGGAAGCAAAGTGAGTAGCTCCGGGAAACTCTACCAAAGCTTCTTTTACGGAGTAGAGAGTGACGGTAGGATTGACTATGACAGAGTGATGGATATCGCCAGAATCACCCAACCGAAACTCATCGTTTGCGGCGCGAGCGCCTATCCGAGAGAGATAGATTTCAAAGCTTTTAGAGAGATAGCGGATGAAGTTGGAGCACTCCTCTTTGCTGATATCGCCCATATAGCAGGTCTTGTAGCGGCAGGTGAGCATCCAAGTCCTTTTCCGTATTGTGATGTGGTAACTACTACAACTCACAAAACATTAAGAGGACCAAGAGGCGGTATCATCATGACAAACGACGAGGATATCGCTAAAAAGATCAACTCTGCCATCTTTCCGGGTATCCAAGGCGGACCGCTTGTACATGTGATAGCGGCTAAAGCGATAGGTTTTGGAGAAAATCTCAAACCGGAGTGGAAAGCGTATGCTAAACAGGTCAAGGCAAACGCCAAAGTATTGGCTGATGTAATAAGCAAGAGAGGATATGATGTGGTAAGCGGAGGAACAGATAATCACCTTATCCTTGTAAGCTTTCTCAACAAAGAGTTTAGCGGTAAAGATGCCGATGCGGCTCTTGGAAATGCAGGAATAACCGTCAATAAAAACACCGTTCCGGGTGAATTTAGAAGTCCGTTTGTAACAAGCGGTATCAGAATAGGCTCCCCTGCTCTCACCGCAAGAGGGATGAAAGAGGCTGAGTTTGAGATCATCGCAAATAGGATCTCGGATGTACTAGACAATATAAACGATACAGCCCTTCACGCAAAAATAAGAGAGGAGATGAAGGAGTTGGCTCATAAATTTATCATCTACGACAGGGCAATATATTAAGGGGATCAGATGTATAGTGTAGATATAACGCTTATCAAAATGATAAACAGACCTTACTATATAAAGAGGGATAAGATAGTCAATAAGATCTCTTATAAAGGTAGAACTTTTTTTGATAAATATGAAAGAGTTGACGCTCTACTCACCAGAGCCATCATGAACCAACATGCAAACGGTGAAATCACCGTTGCTCACCAACTCATCAACGATAGAGATAAAGTTGAAAATATCGTATTTGACTACAACGGTAGAAATACGGAAAAGTTTTGGCATAGAGCGCAACTCATGCTAAGAGAAGAGGGATTTTTGAACTTTACAGCTTATGAGAGTAAAACCCCGGGACATCTGCATCTATACATCCATAAAGGGCATACCACCCTCCAAGAGGCGTATCAACTAGCGAAAACCCTCTCGACCAAGTTATCACAAAAGCTTCCAAGAGAGTGGAAAATGTTTCCAAACCCTGATATCCCTAGAGAGTTCAATATACTAAATCTACCCTATAAACTCTATGCAAAAGAGAGAGGTTCATCTTGGGCGAAACATATGTAAGTCCAAAATTTGCATTAGTCAGCATATCATCTACATTGGTCATTGGCAGCATGGACTTTGAAGTAAAGCCTCGACATAGCCTCCGGCTATGCCTGCGTTTTCCTCCAATGCCCCTACTACCAAGCACCAACGCATCTGATACACTTTCTAATGCAAAATTTGGACTAAAATTGGATATACTCGGGCTAAAATAAAATCTTGCCTTAAGATGAATATTATCATTTTTTACTAATTAAATCATTTAAATTAAAGGCAAAAAATTGTATAAAATAGCATATAAAAAATCTTGCGCTCAAGGATAAAAGATGGATGAGAAATTCAAGAAAATTAAAAAAGAGGTCAGTGACTTAAGTGATATAGTACTAGAAAAAGAGTCAAAAAAAAGTGAAAGCACTAAAAAGTGGCTTTTAACGATAGCATCGGCCATTATACTATTTTTAATCATTTTACTTATCATGAAAATGTTAAATCAACCCGATATCGATACGGGTACTGAGGAAAGCCTTACAAATACCCAAGAGCATGTTGAGCCTATGAAGCAAGATCAAGAAATTGCAACGACGGATGAGAGCAAAGAGCAAAAGGTTGATAGCAATAGTGAAAATCTCTTTAAAAAAGAGCCTATTATTGATGAAACAACCGAAACGGATATCAAATTTGAAGAGATGGTTAAAAAACTCAAAGAGCAAGATGTGATAGAGGAGGCAACGACAGCAAAGCCTGAAACAGAGGAGGCAAAAAGCGCTACAAATAGTGATGTAATCAAGAGAGTTCAAGAGACTGCCGAGAAGATCAAAAAAGAGGTTCCGGTTGTAACAACTACAAAAACGCAAACACCTACTACAACAACCGTCGTAGAGACCATCACACCTCCGACACAAATCGTACAAGAGGAGACCATAAAACCCAAAAAGAGAGTTGTTCACAAAGCGCCAAAACCCAAAAAAGTTGTCAAAAAGTCACCTGCAAAATCATTTGAAAATGTACATGTACCGAGTGTAAGCGGCTATTTTATACAAGTGGGAGCAACAACAGCCTCTTTTCCAAACAGAAAATTTTTACAAAAGATTAAAAATGCCGGATTTGACTACATCGTGCACACCGTTTATGTCAAAGGGAGAAAGATTAAAAAGGTGCTAGTTGGTCCATATCGTACAAGAGATAACGCAAAGGCTGCACTGCCTAAAGTAAAAGCAAATATCAACCCTAGTGCTTATATCTATAAACTGCAGTGAGTCAAAGTGAAGCATAAAAGTGTACTGTTTGATCAATTAACACCTATCGCTATATACACGAAACTCAAAGAGAGATATAGCGATGAGATCACACTACTCTTCGAGAGTGCCATCAATAACGAAAAGGGAAATTTTAGCTTTATCTTTATCGGTGCAAAAGAGAGAGTAACCTATAAAGATCAAAAAACGCTTTATCAAGATAAGAGCGGTGAAACTTCCTATATAGATCAAAATCCCTTTGAGTTTTTAAAAGCCTATTATCAAAAACTAGATCAAGAGAAGTACAAAGAGCTTGCTAAAGCGTTAAATGTCGGTTTTGTTGACGGATTTGTCGGTTTTGTCGGATATGATAGCGTGCAGATATTCGAACCTGTACTTGAGCATTATATGAGAGATCTCAAAGATGAGCTACACCATCCTGATATCGACCTTATCCGTCCTAAGCTAACTGTTGCCTTCTCTCATAAAACAAATCGACTGACACTCATTGCAAACGATCCTCACTTTGAAAATCATCTAGATAAGATCATCTCATACCTTAAAGAGCCGTATCTCTACCAAGATATTCGAAAGAGCCATATTGATAAAAGTAGAGGCTCTTTTATGCTAAGCAAAGAGAAGTTTTTTGAGATCGTCGATGAGGCAAAAGAGAAGATACGAAGCGGAGATATCTTTCAGATACTCATCTCAAATCGTTTCACTCAATATGCCAAGATAGATAAACTAAGCTTCTATAGAATACTTAGAGCGAAAAACCCTTCACCCTATATGTTTTTGCTCGATTACAATGACTTTGCCATAGTAGGAAGCTCCCCTGAAGTGATGGTAGCACTCAATGATGGGGAGATTCTTCTTCGTCCGATAGCCGGAACCAGACGAAGAGGCTTTGACAAAAAGAGAGATGAGGAGCTGGCTCTTGAGATGTTAAATGATGAGAAAGAGCGTGCGGAACATTTGATGTTGTTGGATCTTGGTAGAAATGATGTCGGAAGAGTAGCAAAAAGCGGCACAGTAAAAGTGACTGAGATGATGCGTGTGGAGCGATACTCACATGTGATGCATATGGTTAGCGATATCTATGCACAAATTGATGATAAGTACGATATGTTCGATCTACTTGCAGCCACATTTACCGCCGGTACGATGACCGGAGCCCCAAAGATAAGGGCAATGGAGTTGATCGCCGAGTATGAGGGTGTAAAGAGAGGCTTTTACAGCGGTGCGGTAGGCTATTTTGGGTTTGACGGAAATATGGATAGCTCTATCGCTATCAGAACTTCCTTTATCGATGATGAGAAGATTATCTTTCAAGCCGGAGCCGGAGTGGTTGCCGATAGCCAGAAAGAGCTGGAGTTCTTGGAGGTGAGCAATAAGCTTGCGGCAATGATGAGTTCCTTAGATGAATTGAGTTTAGATGGGTAAACGGTTCACAATTTTCGGTGATCCGGTGGAACACTCTATCTCACCGAAGATGCATGGATACGCAATCAAAGGCTTTGGACTCGATGCTACCTACGATAAATATCACTTAACAGAAGCTTGTAGAATGCGTGACGCCTTTTTATCCGACTATGACGGTGCCAATGTAACCGTTCCGCATAAAGAGGCGGCTTATGCACAGTGTGATGAGGTAAGAGGTATCGCAAAAGAGATCAAAGCGGTAAACACCCTTATCAATGAAGACGGTGCTATGATAGGTTACAACACAGACGCAAAGGGATTTTTGATCTCCATGAAGAAGTTAGTACCGGAGGCAAAAAGTGCTCTCATCATAGGAGCGGGCGGAACTGCCAAAGCGATATCATATATCTTAAAAGCAAATAAGATAGAGGTTGAGATACTCAATAGATCTTCAAAAAGACTCGAGAGCTTTCAAAAATTAGGGTTAATAGCGACGACTTGGGATACATTTACCCCTAAAAAGTATGATGCGATCATAAACACTACAAGTGCCGGACTCAATGATGAGGAACTTCCAGCCCCCAAAGAGCTTTTAAGAGAAACGATGGCGCTATCATCTGCAGCGATAGATGTGATTTATAATAAAAAAACTCCATTTTTGAGACTCGCTGATGAGCTAGTACTAGCCAATAAAGATGGTGCTGATATGCTTTTGTATCAGGGGGTTTTAGCCTTTAATCTCTTCTATGATAATAGATTTAAATTTGAAGAAATAGAAGGCTTTATGAGAAAAGCCTTCGAATAAAGATATGATCACTTACTCGGATCAAAACTGCCGCTAATCGTTCCGTATGAGAGGATATGATCTTTATATTTTTTGGCAAATGAGCTTCTTGTAAACTTGACACCGCTTGAAATTTTCGGCGCCTTCGCATCAAGCGCATAAACCGTTATGTTGTAAATATGTCTATTTGGCGGGCAGGGTCCTTCGTAATCTTGCTTACCGTTATAGGTAACCCCATAAGCCACACCCTCGATACTTTTACCTTCCGGTAGGGATGTGACCGTGGATGGGATATTGAAAACCGCCCAGTGAACGCATGCTTTATCACCCTTTCCGCAAGGTGCCACCTCATCATCCATGATAATCGCATAAGATCCAACACCTTGTGGTGCCCCACTCCAGTTCAGTTGAGGAGATATATCGCTACCCCCTTTTGATTTGCACACATATTTTTTATCAATTTCTGCTCCATTTTGGATGGAGCTTGAACTCACTTGTAGTGTTGATTTTGACTTATCCACAATGCTCTCCATAGATTTTGAACTTCCACCGCTACATCCGTCAAATGCAAACGTTAGTACTAACAGACTTGCAAAGAGTCTACCCTTCATATTTCCCTCCTATTCTTTTTCTAAAATGCTATCACATAGCGGCTTAACGACAAGATTAATCTGTTTAGAAAAGTAACTAATCGGTAAAAAATAACGATAATATTAAATATTTCTTGACTTGTTTGATCTAATTTGTTAATATAAGTTATACTTTATAATATAGGGTTGGGAAGTGAACTACTTTTTTTATATATTACTCGGTTTAACTATCATATATGTTGAATTTAGCCGTAAAAGATATTTTAAGATAGACCATTTGACCCTCTTTCACGGATTTTTCTTTTTGGTTTACGCTTTTACCCCCATCGCTATCATGTTCATAGGTGATGAAGCGGTTGCGGATGATCTCGTTTACGGTAAGTACTACCTAGACAAAGATCCATATATCGGAGCTCTCATCTACCTAAGTTATCTACTCTTTTTAGCCGGTTACTACTGGAGATATCCAAGAAGTTTTTTGAATAAGATAGAATTTAAACTCATGCTTCATCAAAACTCCATCATCTCAATGATGCCCTTCTTATATAGCGGGCTAATCGCTTTACTCATCATCTATATCGTGAGCAACGGTGGATTGACTCAGGCGATTCAAAATGCGGAGCTTATCAGAGGTGGCGAGTTGGAGCCGAAGTATGGTTTTATCGTCAAACTGCTTAAACTCAATATCCTCCTTCTTTACTACTTCTACTATAAGCTCTTTTTAGAGAGAGATAGACACTTTAAGGTCGAGTATATTACCTATTTCACTTTGTCATTTATGATATTTTTAACGCATGCCGCACTTATCAACAGTAGGGGATTTATCCTATTGACGCTCGTCGGTATCTATGTGATAACCGTTATTTATCATAGAAAACTCTTTATAAAGTTTGCCATAGGATCGGCACTATTTGCACTGCTCTTTATCAAATACGGTGATCCTCTATTTCGTTCAACTCCCGATCTTGTCAACTACGGCTTTGATACCTTTGTAAACACACTTAAAGAGAAGATAGCTATCAGAGACAGCAAAGAAGGCACCATAATCGCCAACTTTGCACACCCTATCGTAAGTTTACATGTGAGTTTAAATGTCGCGGGTATCAGTGAGGAGTTTAGATATTTTGTGGATTATCTCTATGCGCTGATGGGATTAGTACCAAACTCCATAGCACCTTTTGAAGATCCAAAAAGCGTATCGGCACTCAATACACAACTTGTATTTGGTGAAGAGATATCGCAAACACTACCGGGTATATTGGCACTATTTGCCTACTCATTTAGCTTTGTCGGCATTCTGCTTGGAATGTTTCTCTATGGCGTCTTTGGAGGAGTGCTTTCGGAATTTTTCAAAAATATCTATGAGAAGTACCCGGGCTATATCGCTTTTATCTATATAATCTCATTTTCTTATGGATATTTCGTCTTTAGAGGCTACCCAACTGTTGCTTTAAATAGCCAATTTATGATCATATTGGCAAACCTATTTCTCCTTATGTTTAGCAGAATTTACATCAAAAAGAGAAGCGTAGCCTACTAAATCTTAACTCTATCGTTGATCGCTTTGCTTAGAGAGAGGAGATCCACATTTTCGAGATTGACCCCTGTGGGAACCCCTTGGGCAATCTTTGTAAAGGTGAGATCAAAATCTTTTAACTTATCCTCTATAAACAAAATCACCCCATCATTTGCCAAAGAGGGAGTAAAGGCGAAGATCACCTCCTCCACTCTGCCCTCTATGAGACGCTTTAACCTATCTATCTGCTCTTCATCGAGATTTTCAAGCACAAAATATTTCCCGTCATAGATACCCCCCTCCTCTATGATAAAAATATCCTTTGCACTCTCAACGATACACAATTTTTTACTATCTCGATGCTCATCAATACATATATCGCATATCTCATCTTCGCTAAGCCCTCCGCACTCTTCACACCGCCTGATATGGGTAACCGCATTTTCGATAGCATGTGCAAGCTTAAGCGCCATAAACGAGTCATTGAGCACCATGTGATAGGCAAATCTTAGTGCCGATTTTTTCCCTACTGTCGGAAGAGCCGATAACGCATCAACCAAATTGTTAAACTTCTCTAAGCCTTTTTGTTTCATACCGCGTAGTCTAGCAAAACTCTTCCAAAAACTCTCTGTAGTTTGGAGGTATCTTCGCTATTTTACCACCCTTGCAGAGAAAGAGAAGTGTCGCCTCCATCGTAAAGATAAGTGTCTCATCTCTTCTAATTTCATGCTCTACGACAAAAGAGGCATTTTTGAGTTTTTTTATCTTAGTACTAACCGTTAAGAGATCCCCTAACTTCGCAACCGAGACAAAGTCACACTTTATATTTTTCAGCGCAAAGTGACACTCTCCCACATAGGGCTTCATCCCCCGCTGAAAAAAGAGATCACTACGCGCCATCTCACAAAAGTCAAGATATCTGGAGTGATAGACGATACCTCCGCAGTCGGTGTCTTTGTAATAAACTCTTATATGCATGTATGATCCATTTATGAATGAGAATGGATATATTTTACCCTCTCCTCTTTTAAATCTTTCAGATGCTCTTGTATATTGTTTTGATCGATCCATATGCCAAAATCTTTATCGCCTTTCCCCATAAGACGATTTACAATCATATTACCCACTATGATACGATAGTGTGAGGTCTCATAGAAATAGTAGTTATCTGTTGTTATCCTATTTAAACCGGAAAAATCATAATATGGCGTAATCTTGGAAAGTTCGAGTTTAAATTTTTGCATCTCATCAAAATCGGTATCCAAATAGGTTATATGATGGATAGGGTTTATGAAAAATGTGAGATTGATATCATTTGTTTTACAGAGATTGATGATCTCTTTTATCTCTTTTAATGTTTGCTCTATCCTCTCTCCTCTGTAAGAAGCCGGCTTTGAAAATTTAGGATCGTGGATATATTTATCTCTATGATTTTCGATATAGTCATCTACCGATTTTGGAACTATAGGCATACCGGTACCGTATATATCATAGTCATATCTTTTGTATTTATGCGGGAATAGCGCTCTTTTGATATCAAACAGCGTCGGCAGTTTCAAATAGTACGAGAGAAAAAATGTAAATTTATTATAGGTGACATAATCCGCTTTATAGTGGGGTTTTCTTGTTAGCTGTTGCATATGCATATCCGGATCGATCTGATAAGAAAAATCATCCAATCCGATAACAATGTTTTTGATCTTATAGCCACGCTTTAGCAGTAGCTTGATGTTTGCCAAATGCTCTCTAGGTACGCCCTCTGAGTATGTCATATTGTAGTAGTGTCCGTTTGTAAAAACTCTTGGATCAATCTTTCCGACTCTCGATGAACCAAATATAAACGAGTTATAATCTCTTTTTTTGGATAGGAGATATTTCATCTTGATATAGTTTTGGTTCGGCTCCCTATAAACTCCTCTATAATCACTCTTTAAAATCGAATAGGAATCTACATAGATATTAAATAGAAAAACCAGGGAAAAAGCGATGATATTGATAAGAAACCACATTTTGAGCCATTTTTTGCCACTCATTCAGACTTTCCTTTAGAAGTTAAAATATAAAAATTCTGAGGCTTTTGTAAGTGATAAGACCCCTACCACAAAAGCGATACTCGACCATGCGACCGTTTTGTAGCTCAATCTAAAACGATTTAACTGTTGTGTTGAGTTTTGAAAGAAAAGAGCGATGATAAAACCGGCTATGAGCCACACAATCGTCTCTAAATCACCGGAAACATTTGTCAGAAAACTACCAAATTGTACACCCCACTCATGCAAAAATGCCAATTTATTTGCCAAAACAGCCGGTAGCGCAATACCGCTCCATCCAAACATACCTTTTAATACCTTGATAGCATCATCCCACTCTTTAGCTCTAAAAAAGACCCATGCGATATTGACAAAATTAAATGTAATAAACCAAGCCAACACGCTCCACATCTTGATACCCAACTTGCTCCAAATCCTATGTATCACTAAAGCCAAACCGTGCAAAAATCCCCAAAAGACAAATGTCCAACCGGCTCCGTGCCACAACCCTCCAAGCAAAAAGGTAATCATCAAGTTCAGATATGTCCTCGCCTCTCCTCTTCTATTTCCGCCTAATGGGATATAGATATAGTCTCTTAAAAATCTACTGAGTGTGATATGCCATCTTCTCCAAAAATCTTGGATATTGAGCGCCTTATAGGGGCTATTAAAGTTGGTAGGAAGTTTGATATTGAACAAAAGAGCGGCACCTATCGCCATATCGGTATAACCGCTAAAGTCAAAATAGAGTTGAAAGGTATAAGAGAGTGCCGCCGTCCATGCTTCAATAAAGTTGAGACTGCTAGCTATATCAAAACCTTGTGTCGCCCAGATGGCAAATGTATCTGCAATCACAACCTTTTTAAATAGCCCGATAGAGAATATAAAGAGCCCTTGTGCGATATTTGCATAGTTGATTCGCTGATTTTTTTTATCTTCAAACTGTGGCATCATCTCTTTATGA
>JALWLO010000111.1 GCA_027084135.1 Campylobacterales bacterium
CCCTGCACACCGTCCCTACCAAGTGTAACGGAGACGGAACTCTCAGAGCTAAAATCGACCGTATCGATTCCCTCACCACCGTCAATCAGATCGCTTCCGCCAAGCCCAATGAGCGTATCATCGCCGTCGAGCCCCAAAAGCGTATTTGCTCCGTCGGTACCTCTAAGGATGTCGTTGTGCAACGATCCTTCGATATTTTCAACATTTCTCAGGGTATCGACACCCCCGCCTTTGGTATCTTGCGCGACAATCTTTTGTAGATCAACCACCACACCCGATGTGGCATCTTTATAGGTCGCCGTATCGCTACCCGTACCGCCGTCGATAAAGTCATCACCCTCACCGCCTGAGAGTAAGTCATTATCGGCACCGCCGAGGAGTGTGTCATCTCCCGCTTGAGCGCTGAGTGTATCGGCACCCTTACCGCCACTTAGAGTATTGACACCGCTATCGCCGGTGATTGTATCATCTCCGCTACCGCCGACAATATTTTCTATTGATTGTAGTGTATCACTATCGCCGTTTGCTATCGATAGGGTTGTCGGTGTATCGCCGTTTAGTACTACACTGATATTATCACCGATTTGACTATAATCTGCCGTATCATTATCCGCACCGCCGATGAGGGTATCACTACCGTCTTTGGCATCTGTCGCGACAAATCTATCATCCCCGACACCACCGTCAAGTCTGTCACTTCCAACACCGCCGAGCAAGGTATCACTACCTGCACCGCCCAAAATCGTATCATCTCCGGCACGACCGTCTATCCAATCATCGCCGTTTAATGCATCGATACGATTTGAACCCTCATCTCCCCAGACGGTATCATCATAATTGGAAGCGTTGATATTCTCGATATTGAGCAGTTGGTCACGGCTCTCACTCACACCGATATACTGCTTATCATGATTTCCTAGATCAAGAGTAATACCGCTTCCGGCATCTTGATAATCGACCGTATCGATCCCCTCACCGCCGTCGATGATATCGTCACCGCTGTTACCGCTCAGTGTGTCATCACCTTTGTCACCGTAGATCTTATCATCACCCGCACCGCCTTTGAGCCTGTCATCACCGTCACTTCCGTGAATGATATTGGCACCGTCATCGCCGAGAATTGTATCATCAGCACTTGATCCGGTGACATTTTCGATATTAACCAAAGTATCTGCAATTTGACCGTCGATCTGTACTTTGGTCTGCGTTGAACCTTTGAGAATGAGGTCGATCGCCTTGTCGGTTTGAGAATAGTCGATCATATCACTATCGGCACCGCCGTCGATAAAATCTTGACCGCTACCGGCGATAAAGAGATCATCACCCACTTCACCCAGCAGGGTATCATCTCCGGCACCGCCGTCAATCGTATCGTTTCCGTCTCTACCCTCGATTCTATTGGCTTTCTCATTTCCAGTCAATCTATCACTATAGTTTGATCCGATCAAATCCTCAAAATTGAGAAGCGTATCTTTTCCATCTCCTGTATCTTGTTGGTTAGTACTAGAGAGATCTACCGTAACCGCCTGCTTTGCAGAGAGGTAACTCACTTGATCGACTCCATCTCCTCCGTCAAGGATGTTATCACCGCTATCACCCTCGATCATATCGTTATAGGAGGATCCAAGCACATTCTCCACACCGCTAATCTTATCGGTTCCCACACCCGTATCTTGCGGGTTTTTATCTTTGAGATCGACACGGATAGCATTGGAAGCATGTTCAAAACTCACCGTATCGCTACCGGCACCGCCAGTGAGCGTATCATCACCGAGTCCACCCTCAAGCGTATCATCTCCCTCGCCGCCCTCTAGGGTATCCTTACCTTCACCGCCAAGTAGTGTATCGTTGCCATCTTCGCCTTTTATGAGATCATCTCCGCCTCTACCGTCGATGGAATCATCACCGATATTTCCGATAAGGGTATTGTTTCGTCCATCACCGATGATGCTGTTATCTGCTTGTGAACCGATGATATTTTCGATACTCACAAGCGTATCGGTATCTCCGCCGGCAACAGAAACAAAACCGTCACTCTCTCCATTTAGATTTACTGTAATCTTCTCTGTCAACTTGGAGTAGTCCGCTGTATCAAAACCGTCACCACCCTCTAAGCGATCGGCACCGTCATCTTGGCTTGTCGCGACAAAGGTATCATCCCCCGCACCGCCGAGTAGGAAATCATCTCCTTTTCCACCGCTGAGTCGATCATCTCCAAGGTTTCCGTCGATAGTATTGACACTATCGTTACCCAAAAGGGTGTCATCATACTTACTACCCTTTATATCTTCGATATTTCGGATGGTATCCTCACCCTCAAGGAGTGAGACAAGCTGTTTCTCACTTTTGGAGAGATCGACACTCACCGCGGCTTGGGCATCATTGTAGTCAAGTTGATCGTGCGCCCCTTCACCGCCGTCGATGAAGTCATTACCGCTTCCGCCGTAGAGTCTATCATCTCCACCGCCGCCAAGCAGACTATCATCTCCACTGCCGCCGCTTAAGAGGTCATCACCGCCTCCACCTTCGATGCGATTTGCCAAACTATCTCCGCTAACGGTATCATCACCGCTTCCGGCAACGACATTTTCAATATTTCTAACCGTATCGTTATCACCGTTTTCTATCTCAACAGTCGCATCGCTATCGGCTTGCAATGAGAGTGTGATATTTTTGTTCGTATTACCATAATCGACCGTATCGCCGTTACCAGTGCCACCGTCAAAGAGATCACTACCGTCACTATCGCCCGCAATAAAACGATCGTTTCCGCCGTCACCGTACAACTCATCGCTTCCACCGCTAGAGTTTAAGGTATCATCACCGATATTGGCATGGATGATATTGTTAGTACTATCACCTTTTAGTGTATCGGCTTTGACAGTTCCGAGCAAATTTTCAAAACCGCTGATCGTATCGATACCGTCACCGGTATCTTGCGGATTGGTGTTACCCAGATCGACATTGACTCCGGCAAGCGCAGTCGCATAGGAGAGGGTATCCTCCCCCTCACCGCCGACCAAAATATTATCGGCACTATTTCCCTCGATGGTATCATTATAGGATGAACCGATAAGGTTTTCTATATTGTTGAGTGTATCTTTGCCAGTTGATGACCCGGTATCTTGCTCACCTTTGGCTCTTAGACTAACCACTACATCACTTGTGGCTTGGTTATAGTAAACCGTATCTACACCCTCGCCGCCGTCGATGCTATCGTTACCTTCACCACCTGTTAGGATATCATCTCCACTACCGCCGAAGAGATAATCATCACCCTTATCACCCGTTAGAGAGTCATCTCCCTCCCCGCCTATCAATGAGTCATTGCCTAAACCGCCTTTTAGAGTATCGTTACCGACTCCACCGTCAATGAGGTTATCATTATCATCACCGATGATGGTATCATCACCTTTACCAGCTATGACATTTTCGATATTGATGATCGTATCATCATTGATACCGTCTATAGAGATAAGCGTAGGTTTAGTACTATCCATTGTGAGATCCATAGCGGTCTCAAGAGAGGAGTAGTCCACTGTATCAACTCCATCTCCACCATCTAGTGAATCAAGTCCGACGCTATGAATCAGCGTATCGCTTCCGGCACCCCCTTGTAATGTATCGGCACCCTCTCCGCCATCTAGTTTATCATCTCCAAGACCGCCAAATAGTATATCGCTTCCACCATCTCCAAAGAGTGTATCATCTCCGAGATTACCGCTTATCGTATCATCTCCACCACCACCTCTAACGGTATCGTTTCCACCAAGAGCGCTGATCTCATTGTCATTTGTATCACCGCTTAGTTTATCTGCAAAATTGGAGCCGATCAAGTTTTCAAATCCGCTTATGGTATCTTTTCCATCTGCCGAAGTCTCCTGTTTAGTACTAACAGAGAGATCGACACTTACACCGCCTTGAGCCCCTTTGTAACTGAGAGTATCTATGCCGGCTCCACCGACAAGCACATTGTCAGAACTACTTCCTTCGATCGTATCATCTCCGCCTGATGCGATCACATCCTCTATCTCTTCAAGCACATCGCTTCCTAAGCTTCCTATAGCGGTTCCCTCTCTTAGATTTACCTCAACTTTGCTTGCGGCGCTATAATCGACACTATCTTCTCCACCGCCGCCTACAAGCCTATCATCACCGAGACCTCCATCAAGGGTATCGTCTCCGACACCACCCTCAATGAGATCATTTCCATCTCCACCAAAAAGCTTGTCATCTCCGCTTCCACCATCAAGCGTGTCATCACCCCCTCCTCCAAGGAGGCTATCATCACCACCTAGACCTTTGAGGATATTTGCTCCCTCATCACCAGTTAATTTATCACGATAGCTTGAGCCTGTAAGATTTTCGATTGAGACAAGCGTATCATTTCCTGCACCTTTAGTATCTTGTGAAGCGTTTATTGTTAAATCAACTTCAACACCGCTTCCTGCATCCTGATAGTCTGCAGTATCGCTACCGCCTCCTCCAAGTAGAGTATCATTTCCCTCTCCACCTCTTAAGGTATCATCACCACTTCCGCCGTCCAGCAGATCATCTCCACGCTTACCCTCTAAGAAGTCATCACCCTCTCCGCCGATCAGTCTATTTGCATCTTTAGAACCGATCACTCTATCACTTTGATTTGAGCCGACAACATCCTCGATGCCGCTTATCGTATCATCACCGTCACCACTTGCAACACCGTTTGTCAAATCCACACTCACCGCACTTGTTGAAGCACTAAAGTCTAGCCTATCATGCTCGCCTTCACCACCTACAATCAAATCATCACCGGCTCCGCCGACAAAGTTATCATCACCGGCTCCGCCGTAAAGTTTGTCATCACCGCTTCCGCCATCTATCTGATCTTGACCGTCACCGCCATAGATGGCATCATTGCCGCCGGCACCTTTGAGTAGATCATCACCTTCAGCACCTTTTAGGGTATTGCTACTCTCATCACCGCTAATGGTATCTGCGAACTGACTGCCCTTTATATTTTCGATAGAATTTAGCGTATCCTCTCCACTCTCGCTACTGCTTGCTGTGGAGTTTGCCAGATCGACTCTCGCACCGCTTTTGCTAAGAGAACTAAAATCTAATGTATCACTTCCCTCATCACCCAGGAGCATATCATCTCCGGCACTTGCGATAAAGGTATCATCACCCATTCCACCGAAGACGCTATCATCTCCTCCTCTATCATCTAGGAGATCATTTCCGACAAGACCATTGAGTCTATTTGCATTCTCATCACCAATGATCGTGTCATTACCGCTTGATCCTATAACATTTTCGATAGAGACAAGTCGATCTTTCGTACCAAAACCATCATTATCCGCTATTTGGCTATTTAGATCAACCTTGACACTACCTGAGGCTCTAGAGTAATCTACACTATCATTGCCTTCGCCACCGATGAGAAGATCATCACCTAAACCTCCCATCACTGTATCGTCACCTTTCGCACCGTCTAGGGTATTTTTTGCGGCATTACCTATCAAGAGATCATCATAATCACTACCTAAAACATTTTCAATCTCTCTGAAAGTATCGACACCGGCACCCTTGGTATCTTGAGCATCGCTTTTGGATAGATCAACCTCTATACGAGATTTTGCATTGGTAAAATCAACCGTATCTACCCCTTCACCACCATCAAGTAGATCATCACCCTCTCTACCTTCAAGATAATCGTCACCTTTTCCACCCATAAGGATATTGTTTTGTTCATCTCCTCGCAGCGTATCATCAAAATCACTTCCGATGACCCCCTCTATGCTTTCAAAGCTATCTTTGCCTTGCCCGGCACCGATATCTTTGAGACCGCTATCTTGCAAATCAACATTAATAGCGGCACTCGCTTTGGAGTAATCAGCAATATCTAATCCCTCGCCGCCTTTGAGAGTATCATCTCCCTCACCGCCTTGAAGCGTATCGTTACCTGCACCACCCTCTAGCGTATCGTCACCTTTTCCACCAAGTAGCATATCACTACCAGCACCACCTAGTAGTTTATCCGCACCGGCTCGACCTTCAACTCTATCATCACCGACTCCACCGGTGAGAGTGTTATCTTTGAAGTTACCGATAATATGGTCTTTAAAGTTAGAACCCTCTACATTCTCTATCGAGATAAGAGCATCAACGCCTTCACCTGTTGCCACACCGCTTTGTAGATCTACCGAGACCTTCTCTTTAGAGTCTTTATAGCTTACTAAGTCGACACCTTCACCACCGTCGAGGATATCATCGCCCTCGCCACCACTTAAGGTATCATCACCGCCGAAACCTTCTATTTTATTATTTGAGAGATCTCCAATTAAAGTGTCATCTTCGCTTCCACCTTTGATATTTTCCACATTTTTAATAACATCATTTCCGTCACCGACGGCGATACCTTTGGTTAAATCAACCATCATAGAGGTCGTTTTAGTACTAAAGTCTACCTCATCTACACCTTTACCGCCGTCTATATAGTCATCTCCCTCACCGCCGTAGAGCGTATCGTCACCAAGTTCACCAAAGAGGCTATCATCACCCGCTTTTCCTTCAAGTCTATCTGAACCATCATCACCGTAGAGTTTGTTGCTACTCTCATCACCTTTGAGGGTATCATCCAGCTTAGAACCTCTTACATTTTCGATATCTACAAGCGTATCTTTACCGCCACCTTTGGTATCTTGGGCACCCTCTATAGAGAGATCTACCTCCACGGCGCTACTCGCATCGAGATAGTTTACCTCATCACCCTTTGTAGCGTTCTCTCCCCCATCAAGGTAGTCATCACCTAAACCGCCTTGTAGGGTATCGTCACCACTCTCTCCAAAGAGGCTATCGTCACCTTTTGCACCCTTTATCTCATCATCACCATCTCTACCGTATAGACTGTTGTCTCCGCTATCGCCTAAAATGAGATCATTCGCTTTTGATCCAATAGCATGTTCAATAGAGCTAAGTGTATCTATACCGTCGCTACCGACTGCACTTTTATGAAATAGATCGATTTTCACACTATTGGTAGAGTCTGAAAAGTCCACAAAGTCTTCACCACTTCCACCGTCAAGTAGATCGTCACCCATTCCGCCGCTTAGGATATCTCCACCCTCACCTCCTTGGATACGGTTTGCTTTATCATCACCTTTTAAGATATCATCATATTTTGAACCGACAATATTCTCTATATTCACGAGCCTGTCATCCCCTTCACCTTTAGCAACTCCCCTCTTTAGATCCGCTTCTATAGCTTGTTTGGCATCGCTAAAATCGACTGTATCACCCTTCAAAGAGGAGTCTCCTCCATCCAATATATCGTCACCTTCGCCACCTCTTAAGGTATCATCACCCGCTCCGGCTTTTAAAGTATCACTGCCGCCTTTACCATCAAGATAGTCATCGCCGCTATCGGCTATGAAGATATTGTCTGCTTCATCTCCGACAAGTTTATCATTCTGTTTGGTTGCTATAATCTTCTCAACATTTTGAACAGTGTCATATCCGTCACCGCTGATATAATGCTCCTCTAAGTTGGCATCGATACCGTTATAGGCTAATGCAGAGTAATCGATCGTATCAACTCCATCTCCACCATCGATCACATCATTCGCACCGCTGGCTTGTATATAGTCATCACCGTCAAGACCCTTTATTGTGTTGATCTCATCATTACCGTAGATCGAGTCTTTAAAGTTACTACCGGTTGCATTTTCGATGCTCTCTAGCCTATCAACTCCTTCACCTTCAGCTTTTCCAAAGTTTTTACCCGTACCGATGGAAGCGGGATCGGTCAAGTAGATAGATACACCGTTTGCACTTCGATCAAATGTAACGGTATCATTACCGCTACCGCCGTCTATAAGGTCATTTCCTCTGCCGCCTCCTATGGTATCATCCCCTACATTTCCTTGCAGTGTATCAAAACCTCCAAGACCATAGATGATATCATTACCGCTTTTACCTAATATGATATTATTTTCATCACTACCTTCGATCGTATCACTAAAGCCGCTACCGTAAACATTTTCGATACCTTCAACTTTGTCATATCCCTGTCCAGTTGCGCTTCCCAGCTTAAGGGAGATGGTGATAGGTGCGGTTGCAGCTTTGAAGTCTAAAAGATCCTCTCCTTCACCACCTTTAATGATATCATCACCCTCTCCGGCTTGTATCGTGTCATCACCTTTACCGGCATCAATCGTATCATCCCCCTCAAATGCAGTAATCGTGTCATTGACGATACCGCCGTAGATCTCGCTATCGCCGTGAGAAGAGAGGATAATATTTGGATTTGGCGTTCTTGAGAGTACAAATCCCAACTCCTCTTTGCCGTCATAGGTATAATCTTCCGCACTCTTTACATCTTTGACCTGAAGTCCGATCGTAGCTTTACCAAAAAGCTCCTTCTTATCTGGAATGATAAAATCCTTCATCTCCTCTTCGCTGAGCTTCACATTGGCGATATCAAATTTTGAATAGAGCTCTACATCTATTGAGAAGTCGTTGTGGGTCGTATCACTCTTATATTTGAGTACGATCTCTATACCTTTATCAGTTTTGATAAAGCCGTCTCTCGGTGTCAAAGGGGGAAGAGAGGGATCTCTATCGGCAATATCCTCTTGGGTAATTTTACGATATATCACCCAACTATCACCCTCTTTTTTACCATGAAGTATCTCAAAACCCTCCGGCAGATCTTTAAAGACTATCTTATCAACCTCAAAACCTTCAGGTTGCCTAGGATCTATGGAAACAAGTTTTGAGAGATAGTTTTCTCCAAACCACTCCGGGTTGTCCGCATGGATAATCACTCTATCGCTTTTGCCTGAGAAGTCTATCACTTCCGGCTCGATTTGCGCTTCACCGCTTGCGTCATATCTGGCTCTCACACTTCCGCCGCCACCTTCAACATCTATCACTTCACCTTTGGTGGTCACAACTTTTTGTGTTTGAAAGAGTCCAATCGTAAAATCCAAAGTAGCGGTAACCTCAGCCTTCGCCTCTTCACTTGCGGCTGCTGAGCTATCATCACTCGCTCGAAAGTTCGATGTGTACTCATTCTCCTCATCCGCCTGACTGACTGATGTATCCTCCTCTATCTTGACCATCTTGAGCTTCTCTTGAGCCTTTTGGGCGGCTTCATCTGATTGATGCGCACTTTTATCTTTGAGCTGTGCCTCCATTTGGCTAAGCTGTTTTTCTTTGGCTTGAAGATTTTGCTCCTTTTGCTGAAGCTCCTGCATCTGCTTCTCTAACTTATCTTTGAGCTTGGCAATCTCCTCTTTATGGCTGACATCATCATCCGTCAAGAGAGTGTTGATATCGGTCTCTTTTACCTCATCTACTTGCATCAAAATGCCTGAGAGTTCCAACACTTGACCCGACGGCAGTATGATTTTTGGCGGATTCTCTTCAAACGCCATAATCACCATATTAACAAAAATGATCTCTCCGCCATCGGGCATCTTTAGTACAATATCACTACCGACCATCTTGAAATGGGCTTGCGATATATCAAAATCAAAATGTATCTTATCCCCGGGTCTTGCATATACACTGATATGCTCATTTGGTTTGGGAGCCTTTAAAATCTCCACCTCTTGGGATTTGTAGCTGATATAACGGCTATTTTCTCTTGACATTATCCATCCTATAAAATAGTATTACTAGGATAAATATCGGCAATTTTTTAAAATATTGAAGTTTTTTACTAGATTAATGGATAACTTTTATTTTGACATATCCAAAACGCTGTTTGTTTTTCGATTTATCCACTTTTGTTTTTGTGATATTAAGCTTCATTTGGCTAAGTTTTACACCCATCTTTTTCATCGCATTTTTCGTACTAAGTGCTCTTCCTATCGCTATCTGCTTCGGTATCGTCTCTCCCAACATATTTGTCGGTCTTGCGATAGATATCTCAAACTTGGCATTTGGATTTTTAGCTCTTATCTTCTGGATAAATGATTTCAGCTTTGCTCTTGCACTTTTGCTCAGATAGATCTCTTGATTCTCATAGCCTATCACGATCTCATCACCTTTGGCATCTACCCTTTGATCCACTTTAGCCTCTTTTTGAGGAATAGTCATCGCATTCCCCTCAGAGGTACCGCCGGTAAAGAGAGAGTCATTTCCTTTGGAGTCGAAGGCTACCTTTTTCTCTTTTTTGAGAGAGATCATATCTGTGACATCTTGCCCCTTATTGAGACTATCAACCTTTGCAGAACTCTCTTTAGCTTCACTTTCACTCTTTGAATTAAACTGCATATAGTAAGCAACATTGACGATCGTCACCAAGATAAAGAGCAGTAGTACTAAGATAACCGACGAGAAAACATCCACAAACGGCGGCCAGGGATTAAACTCCTCTTCACATTTTTTTACTCTAGCCACCTCTAACTCTCCTCTTTTGTGCTAAGATGCTTCTTCATAAATTCACCTAAACCCTCAAATGTAGAGTAGTGATTTGACTCTTTTTTGACCTCATTTTGCTCTTTTAGCATCTTTTTTAAGAGATCATCTCTCTGCTTGAGCCGCTTATCGATCCCCTCGATCGCTTCAACAATATTAAAAAGACCTATTTTAAGATCATCTTCTCTCTTTTGAAAATCATGAACTATCTCTTTTAAATGATGAAAGTTCTCACTATTCTCGTAGGACTCTTTTTGTTGTAGTTGTTGTAAACTATCAAGTGCTTGAGCAACTTTATAGTGAAATAGCGTTTGATCTTTGTGACTCTTTGTCAACTCTTCAAAACTTTTGGCAACACTTTGAAATGTCTCTTTGGTAGCGTTCGTATCCGCTTCTATCTTATTGACGATCTTCTCCAATTTTGTCTCTATCACTTGATGTTGCGTGGCAAAGTTTGCTATTTGAGAAGAGAGCTCAGATAGATGCTCTAAAAAGAGATCTAGCATCGTCGGGCTTGATCTAACGCTATCACTAACTGTACTCACTTCACTAAGACTCTCTTCGACGATACGAGATTGGAGCCAGTTTTCTACACCCAAAAGAAGTGAAGCTTGTGATTTATTTAGGATATATCCCATAATCCCCAATAATACTGCGGAGATCACACCAAAGAGTGAAGATCCAAAACCGACCGCCATGCTAGAGAGAGGTTTTGAGAAACCTGCCATGATCTTACCGATATCGACACTATTTCCCGCCAAAGAACTGACGATATTTCCCATAGAGGAGATAGAGCCTAAAAGACCGGCGAATGTTCCCAAAAGTCCTATCATCAAAACAGTACCGGTAAAGAAGTTGTTATATTTATTTTGATTTGCGTATGTCTCTTCCAACCAAGCCAAGATATCATCTGCCTCTTGCCTTGTAAAATAGAGCATCTGTTTCTTCGCTCTATCCTCAATCTTACGAGCTATGGTAGAGGGAAAGATCTTCTCGATTCCTTGAAGATAGAATGAGATATCCCCCTTTTTATACATAATCACACCAAAAGTACCTGCAACCATCGTCAAATCTTTCGCCGCTTTGAGCAGCATAAATGTACCGATTGCCAATATCGATACGATGGCGATATTGAAGGTAAGCGTTGACATAAAATAGAGCTTGAAAGTCTCTAAATTGGTAATGGCTATAAAGTAAACAAAGAGCCATAGTACAAAATAGGCTTTAAATATCTTTAATCTCTTCATCCCCAAACCACCTTAAAATAGAAACAATATCATCGATACAATCAAACCTAATGCAACGAGTGTTACCGAATTTACCAAGTTTTTTACAAGATTGACAAAGCTGTTATTATCTTTGATCTTTTCCGCTATAACGGCAAAGCCCGCTAGATCACCGTTATAGTCATAAACTTTTTGATAAACGATAAAGTAGTGAGCATTTTTCATATAACCGTTCTCTTCAAGCTTTCCGTTGAACTTGATAAAGTTGAGTGTGCCTATAAAATTACTATTATATTTTGTCGAGTCGATAAAAAAATGGTCAAAATAGCTCTGAAAATGCTTCTTTTTATAGTCTCTATCGATCTTATTGATACTATTTTCACTGATAAAGAAGGCAAACTCTTTTCCCTCTCGCTTATAATCCTCAACAAGTTGAGCAATATCTTTTTTCACATCTACCTCTATAATCGTCCCATTTTTATCCGCCATCGGTACTAATGCTCTAAAAAAGGCTCCCTTTTTTAGTACTACAATCCCTACTTTTTTTTCAGCCTTTTTTCTCTCAACAAGTCCCAGCGATATCGCTTTCGTTTTATATTCGGTGTTGAGTTTATCTTGCACAAGAGCAAGTTTTTGGGAAATCTTTATAGATGCGTTTTCATCACTTTCAAAGAGGGCATTTCCTATCCCCTCATCTTTGCTAAGAACGATTCCGATACTATTGACACAACTGTTTTGCACTATGATCTTATTTTTAAACTCTGCGATATATTGTGCTTTTTGATTTTCATAAGTCTTTTTTGCTACATCACTCACTAAAAAATTTACAAAGTAGAGTGAGACAAATATGCCGATAAGGGAGATTGTAGTTAAAAATGTGAACCATAAACCCTTATTACGTTTGAGCTTCTCTACCATTGAACCAAACCATTTTATAAAACTAAACATCCTTCAAAACACTCCATTTTTTATAAAAACATTGAAGCCAAAATTTGCATTAGCCGATACATCATCTGCATTGATGTACCTTTTAACACAAAATTTTGGTTAAAACTTTCAACACTATCGTCAATCTATGAAAAATCTTTAATTAAATCCGTTATCTCTATCTGATTCTCACCGCGATATTCTCACCGCGATAGAAAAATTTACTCGATCCACTAAATAATTATTTTAATGTGTCGATATAAAAATGAAAGAATTTAAATTTAACCCAAACATTGCATTAAAAGGTGCATCAATGCAGATGATGTGTCGCTAATGTAAATTTTGGGTTTAAGGGTTTTCAATGGGAAAATTTTTACTCATATGGATCATTGCTTTTGGCTTTACAACAGATCTATTTGCACTCTATGGACTAAAGAGATATCAGCTAGTACTAGGCGAGTTTAAAAATAGAAATAACGCTCAAAAATGTATGTATAAATTTAGTGATACCGATGCCCACATAGTAAAATACAAAAATAGATACCGTGTAATTATTGGAAATATATATGGTTTAGAAGAGGCAAAGGGAGTTCTTCAAAAAATAAGAAAAAGAGAAAAAGATGCCTACTTATTGCCTCAAAATCAAAATAATAAAAGCTCAATGAAAATTGACAACTCCTCCAAAAAGTATCAAACTAAGTCAAACATCAAAAATGTACAAAAGAATAAGAAGAAAAAAGTTACAAAAACACTTCGCACGAAACAAAAAGTAGCATATACCCAGATAGCTAGTACTAACGTAGAAGAGAGATTTAGTAAGCATAACCAAAATGAGGGTCTACACCTATCGGATGCCATCAAACTGGCACTTCAAAACTCCTATAAAGTGATGGTTGCAAAAGAGAGAGTTGAACAGGCGAAAGAGAAAGTAAAACAGAAGCTTGCGGCTTTTTACCCTAAAATAGATCTCTATGCAAACGGCGGAGGGAGCTATCTCAAACCCTACCAAAAACCCGAAGTAAAGTTTTGGAGATCGGATGAGTCACTCATCGTCACTCAAAACATATATAGTGGCGGAAGAGATAGCAACCTCGTCAAACAGGAGAGAGAAAATCTAAAAGTAGCGATAGCGAAGTACAGAGATAAGGTGGAAGAGGAGAGTCAAAAGGTGATAGAGGCTTACCTCTCTCTACTCTATGAAAAAAAGGCTATCGACAAAGCCAGAGAGAATATGAAGTCTTTGCAAAAGATCTTAAAAATCGTCAAAATCAAAACAAAAAACGGTGCCGCAACCAAAGGGGATCTCAACTATATCAAGAGTCAAGTGGACAACGCAAAGGCTGCCCTTGTGAAGGTAAAGTCGAAGTACCAAAACGCGATCTCATATTATGAATATTTTGTCGGTAAACTCGATAGCTCAAAGATGCCGATAGATGAGAACTTCGATATCAAACTAGATAGAGAGGAGCAAGTTTTGGAGAGTGCCTATCAATATAATGCAAAAATTGAGGCGGCAAAGTCTAAACTCAAAGCAAATGAGTATGCGCTCAAGGCGCAAAAAGGAAAGTTTCGTCCAAAACTCGACTTTACGATCACAGGCAAAGATAAACAGAGCGGTTACCTCTCTGAACCTCAAGAGGATAGAGCGACTGCGATGCTAAACCTTAGCTACAACCTCTATAACGGGGGGAAAGATAGGGCAAAAATGTTGGAGATAAAGAGTAAGAGTAGAGAGTTAAAATATAATCTGATAGATATCCAAAAGGGCTTATTGCACAATATAGAGCAACTCTATGAAAATGTCCTATCTACAAAAGATACGCTCAAACATACCATCGATGAAGTAGAGTCGAATCGAAAGGTTGTCACATCATACTGGAGCGCATTTAAATATGGAAATCAAGACTTGCAAGCGCTCATCTTAGCACAACGATCGCTCAATAGATCCCAACTCGATGCGATCAAACAGGAGCAAGCCTACATCAACAGTTACTTTAAACTCCTAAAAGAGACCGGCGAACTCCTTAAGTTTGTGGGTATTGAGTCATTTTAACTCTTTTAATCTATTAAACCAACTATTATCATATCTGCTTTCCGTAAAGAGCCACCTCTTCTGAATCCCTGCCCCCTTGGCAGCCTCCATATCACTCTCTTTATCTCCTATCATGATAGAGTTTTCAAGATCGATATCAAACGCCTCTGCCGCCTCTAAAAGCATACCGCTGCTCGGCTTCCTGCACGCACAACGCTCTTCCGGAGAGTGGGGACAAAAATAGACCTTTGCTATCGCTATCCCCTCCTCTTCCAATCTTCGAAGCATATACTCCGTAAGCCTCTTAAAATCCTCCAAACGATAATACCCTCGCCCAATGCCGGATTGATTTGTAACGATAATAAGTAGGAGATTTTGGCGCATTGCCTCTCTTAGAAACTCAAAAACCCCCTCAATAAACTCAAAATCCTCGATCTTGGAGACATACCCTTTGTCGATGTTGATCACACCGTCTCGATCGAGAAAGAGGGCTCTATTTTTGTGAGAGTTCATAGGCTAGATCTTTGGAGATAAATGACCTCTCCTCTTTTGTCTTAAACTTTGGATGCTCATATTTGAGGATATAGTCAGCTAGCATCAAGTGTGCCAACCCCTCCTTCTTATCCCCTATCTCATTTTTGAGCAATTTCCCGTAGTAGTAATTTGCATAGAAGTTGTAGATATCCCTTTTGAGTACCTCTTGAAAGAGAGAGATCGACTTTTTGATGAGATTTTGATTGCCGTAACAGAGTGCCAAAAGGATCATCGTGTCGGTATCGTCTCGACTGATCTTTAAACTCTCTTCATAGGCATTTGCCGCTTCGGTAAAGATACCCATATCAAAGTAGGTATCTCCAAGCTCTCTCCAGAGTTTTGGATCTCTATTTTTTTGCGCAAGCTCTTTGAGTTGTGAAACCCTAAGTGCTAGATCCAAAATCTTTGCCAATTTGGATCTTTTAACCACACTTGGCTCAAGCTTATAGGCTTTTGCAAGCAGATCAAAACCGTCAGCTACTCTACTATCTCGAAGATAGAGGGAAGCTAGTTTCAAGAGACATGCAACATCGTTTGGATTGTTTTTGAGTTCGATTTCAATCTCTTTTTCACTCTCTTTGATCCGGGTATCTTTGACAAAGTGGTTTTGAGCGCAGATATCAGGAGAGGCGTAGGCGTTTGATTGTTGTAGACCTAAAATCAAAGAGATAAGTGTTAGAAATGAACCCCTACTTTTCAACAAGCCCTCTGCCTTTATAAACTTTTCTTGTAAGTAAAATTTTTCTCACAAAATTTGTATAACTCTATTATATAAAAGCATAATTAAAGTTGATTATTCTATATTTTTAATTTTTGAAAATTAAGCAAAAACAAAGCTCGATGTTAGGATGTAGGATTTGGGGATTGTTTAACCCAAATTTTGCATTAAAAGGTGCTTCAGAAGAGTTGATGCTCTGAGTGCAAGGATTTTGAAGGAAAACGCAGGCGCATACGCAAGTTATGCGTCGAAGCTTTATTTCGATTGCCCATGCCGCCGATGATCAATGCAGATGATGTACCGGTTAGTGCAAAAGTTGGGTTTAGTCGGGCGGTCGATACTCCTTCTTTCGCTTTTTCGCCTCTTCCCTTCTTTTTTCCAGTATTACAGCATCTTTGAGATCATCTTCGCTATCTCTCAAAGCGCCACCCAAAAATCTCTCTCTATCATTAAATTGACCGCTTTTGAGTCCCCAAAGTAGTGCGGCAAGTCCAAGTAATCCCAAAAAGGTAGAGATACCTATCATCATCGTCAGTACATTTGAACTCATAACTTAACCCTTTTTATCCTCACACTATTTCCTATCACAAGTAGTGAACTCAGCGACATCGATAGAGCCGCAACAAGCGGTATGACATATCCCGACACAGCAAGTGGAATCGTAATAGCATTATACATAAATGAGAGTAAAAGGTTCTCTTTGATGGTAGTGAATGTTTTTTTACTGATTTTGTAAGCATTTAATAAAGATTGTAAATTATCATCCAGTAGTACTACATCACTTACATCGATGGAGACTTCCGCACCGCTTCCCATTGCGATGGCAATATCACTCTTGGAGAGGGCTAATGCGTCATTGATACCGTCTCCGGCCATGATCACTATTTTACCCTCTTTGTGGTAGCTATCTACGATATCAGCCTTATCTTGCGGCAGTAGTGAAGCTTTGTAGTTGTCTATACCGACACTGCGTGCTACCTTTTTTGCGACTTTCTCATTATCTCCCGTCAGCATCACCACTTCAAATCCCTCTTTTTGAAACGCCTCGACAACCTCCTTGGCACCCTCTTTGATCTCATCACTCAACAATAGTGTTGCAACAATCTCATCATCGATACTAAAGATAAATCTAGAGTGTGCCAGATCCTTATCCTCCAACTCTAACGGATGATCATCAAAGAGAGCCGCACTTCCGCCTAAGAGCTTCGTACCGTTATAGGTGGCGCTCAATCCCTTCGCCTCTATCTGTCGTAGATCACTTAAAGGAAGCTCCTCCATCTCTCCCAAATAGTTTTTGATACCGACACTGACGGGGTGTTTTGAGCTTAGTACTAGTGAATATAAGAGTCTCTCATCAAACGCTTTTAACTTTTGATACGCTACCACTTCGGGTTTTCCTTTCGTAAGCGTTCCCGTCTTATCCAGAAGTAGTACATTTGCCTTTGCCATACTCTCCAAATAGGATGCCTCTTTAAAGAGTATTCCCCTCTTTTGCGCCTCATGCAAACCGATCAAAGTAGCCATAGGCGTCGCAAGCCCGAGCGCACAAGGACACGCTATCACTATCACGCTGATAGCCACGATCAACGCTCTCTCAAATCCCGCTCCGCTATATAACCACCAGATGAAGGTTATGAGTGCGATAGAGAGTATCGCCACCGAAAAGTAGCCTGAAACCTCATTTGCGACTCTTTCGATCTTTGGCTTTTTGGTAAGAGACTCTTCCAGCAGTGAGAGGATACTTGCAAGTGTTGAGTCATCCGATGTTTTTGTCGCTCTATACCTGATCACACTATCTAGACTGATAGAGCCGCTTATGATCTCATCACCATTGCTTTTATAGATCGGTTTTGACTCGCCGGTTAAGCTCGACTCATCAAAGTTTCCCTCACCAAAAATGACTTCACCGTCTATCGCTACCCTCTCTCCGGGCTTAACCTCTATAACATCACCGACATCTACCTGCTCTACCTCTACTAAGGCTTTTTCGCCGTTTCTTACTACCGTCACTTCTGTCGGCATCGTTGAAGTGACGGCATCAAGGGTATCAACCGCCTTTTTCTTGCTTAGTACCTCCAGATATTTTCCGACAAAAACAAAGGTGATGATCATCACAACCGAGTCAAAATAGGTCTCACCGCTTCTTGTGATCAGCGCATAAATAGAGTAGAGATAGGCTAAACTCGCTCCAACCGCTACCAAAAAATCCATATTGATAAATCTATTTTTAAGCCCGTAATAGGCGCCTCTAAAATAAACCCATCCGGTGTAAAAGAGGGTGATCGTTGCCAAAAAGAGCTCGGCTACTTGGAGTATCATCTTTTTATCATCTTCGATACCGCTGAAGTAGCCGCTATACTGAGCGATCGCAAGCCACATCACATTCATCGTGGCAAAGACTCCTACCAAAAGTCTCATATAGTAGTCAAGTCTCGTTTTATTTGCCCTCTCCTCTTGAAGAGAAGCGTCGTACGGATAGGCGTTATAGCCGATAGAGCGGATTTTGAGGATGATATCGGATAGTTTGATCACTTCAGGATCCCAAACAATCTTAGCCTTATGGGTCGTATAATTGATATCCGCTTCGATGATCCCTTCCGTTTTGTGAAGTATCTTCTCATTGAGCCACACACAAGCCGAGCAGTGGATACCCTCTATGATGAGTGAGATTTCATAAAAACCGTCATCACGCTCTTTGATATAGCGCTTCTTAAAACCCTCCAGATCAAATTTCTCGATATCATCGGTTGAGATATTTGCCGGATGGAGTTTGACATCCTTTGTCTTTGCATAAAAGTCATCAAGCCCCTCACTTGAGAGGAGATGATAGACCCCTTGACACCCCTTACAGCAGAACTGATTTTCACCATCTTTTATCATCACCTCTGCATCAAACTCAAGATGGCAGTGATCACACGCAACTTTACTCAAAATAAACCTTTATCCATATCCAAATTTGGGTTGAAAATATCTATATTGGGGATTTTATCAAAACTCCTTTTGTATCTTGTTGATGATAGTGTCGATATTTTTTGAGTTAGCAAAGCAACTATCTATCTTGCATGCCATAAACGCCTCTATATCTTGAGCTTTTGTTAAGAGATAGGGATAAGTGATTGTATAGATTTTGGCTCTATTTTTGATCAAGTGTTCTCTTTTAGCCTTTAGTACCATAGGCTTAAAAAAGGACTCCAAATATACTCTCACCATGTAACTGTAATGATTTGGCGCACTATTTACACTACCGCTATATCGTTCAAGAGACGCTTTTGCAAAGTGATAGCGATTCTTATCATCTCGTAGTGAACTAAGATAGATGATATCTTCCAGCATCACCGCCAAAGCAGATCGATAAGCGCCGTCATAGATATCAGCCTCAACAGCAAATTCTCCCTGACTCATATACCATTTTCCACCCTTGTAAAAACTTTTTATCGCTTTGTCGGTTAATGCTTCAGCAATATTGAGATATCTCTTTTCATAACGATATTGATACGCCTCTATCAAAGCCGATATCAAAAATGCGTAATCCTCAAGATAAGCCTCGACTTTAACTTCTTTCCCGATAATAACTAGGTGATAGAGCTTATTATCTATATAGAGTCTGTTTAAAAGCGTATCAAGATGCTTCAAAGCCGACTTTGCGTACCGCTCATCGATAGATTTTGCGGCGATAAAAAGAGCTTTGATAAAGAGGGCATTCCATGATGTCTGGACTTTGTAGTCTATAAACGGATAGCTAACTTTAGCTCGTAAATGTTTTAGTACTAATCTTGCTTTATGGATATTCTTTGGCTTTTTGAGATCATCATTGATATATGGGTTGCTTTTGCCTTCAAAGTTCCCCTCTTTTGTGATACCGAGATAGTCACATATCTTCTTTGCCTCTTTAGTACTAAAACCGTTATTTTTTAGTGCCTTTAACGCCTCACTATAATCAAAAAGAAAATATTTTCCCTCCTCCCCTTCACTATCGGCATCACTTGCGCTAAATAGAAGATACTCTTTGGAAAACCTCTCTTCGATAGCTGTTATACTCTCTCTTACCACCTCTTTGAATCTCTCATCTTTCGTACTAAAGTAACCGACGGCATACGCCTCTATCAATTCGGCATTGGTATAGAGCATCTTCTCAAAGTGGGGTATCATCCACGCCTCATCGGTACTATATCGAAAAAATCCTCCCTCTATCTGATCATAGATACCGCCCTTTGCCATAGATTTCAACATCATTTGAGCCATCTTGAGGGCATCTTTATCACCGTTTAATCTATAAATATCAAGTAGCGTTAGGATAGTAGTAGCATGCGGAAACTTCGGTGACACACCTATCCCGCCGTTACTAAAGTCAAAACGCTCCTTCACCCCCTCAATATACTTTTTCATCAAGCTGTTATCCAATCTAACCTGTGAGTGTCTGCTCTCTTGATATCTCTTTAAGGCTGTATTTATCGACTCGACACTCTTTTTGATATCATCTCTTCTATGTTTGTAAGCATCGGCTAAAAACTTTAGTGTTCTCTCTAAACCGCTCTCTCCAAATCTCTCATCGGGCGGCAGATAAGTTGCGGAGAAAAAGACACCCTTATCTGGAGTCATCACGATAGTTAGCGGCCATCCACCCGATCTTCCGTTCATCACCGTAAAAATGTTTTGATAATAGCTATCGATATTTGGATGCTCCTCTCTATCAACTTTTATCGCTACGAAGTTCTCATTGAGTATCTTTGCTATTTTTTTATTTTCAAAGGACTCCCTCTCCATCACATGACACCAGTGGCAAGTGCTATATCCTATCGATAAAAAGATAGGTTTATCCTCTCTTTTCGCCTTCTCAAATGCCTCTTTCCCCCATGGATACCACTTCACCGGGTTGTGAGCATGCTGCTGCAAATAGGGTGAATCCTCATATTTTAGTCGATTTGCTTGTAGATCTATTATTGTTATGACTCCAAGTAATAGTATCAGTAATCCTTTCATCCAATCTTCCTCGCTATCATCTTTTTCAGTATCATATCATAAACCCAAAATTTGGGTTAAACAAATAGGAGTTTTTTTATCTTAAATATTGCATAGTTTTTTGAAATAATATTTTCTAATAATTTAACTTTTATCCAATGTCCATTACAATACAGCTATGAAAAAGTTAATATTTGCACTCATTATCATTTTTGCGGCTATTCAGTTTATACCGTACAATGTACCAGCCGATATACCGGACAAAGAGGGTGAAGCACTTGAGATAGATGATTCCAATGTAGCAAAAATTTTGGAGCGATCTTGCTATGATTGTCACTCAAATCACACCAAATTTCCTTGGTATAGCAGTGTAGCGCCTATTTCATACTTTACGAAGCATCATGTCAAAGAGGCAAGAGCTAAGATGAACTTCTCAAAATGGAACAGCTACTCTGATGAGCAGAAAAAGAAATTTTTAGAGAAGATACCAAAGGCTATCGAAGCCGGCAAAATGCCACTGCCTAGCTACCTCCTCATGCACAAAGAGGCAAAGCTTAGCGAAGCTGACAAAAAGGCGATATCCAACTGGGCGAGTGAAGCCGGTTTTGACTTGGAGTAAACCCTACTCTAAGTCTTGACTCTTAGTACTAACTGCACTTTTGTGTAAAAGATACACACTCTCATAAAATTTACATCTAACTCTTTCAATATATTTTACTTCACTCCTCGTTCTCCTCAAATTTGGCTAAGATAATCCTGAAACCACTTTTTTTCATAGGAAAGTTTATGAAGTATCTATTGATCCTAGTACTAATAGTCTCTCACTTAGAAGCTTTGAAGGTGAATATCACTGAAAACTTACCTAAAGTGGATATTGATGTCGATGGAGAGATGATTGAGATAAAGCGGATACAAGATACCAACCATAAACTAAAAAACTCCTATACAAGAACTTCCAGGCCGACTCCCCCGTTTTATATCCAGCCTTTTGAGCCTATCAAAGGGGTGGAGACCTACGGGGAGCTTGAGGTTTTACAATTTATGCAAGATAAAATCTCCCAAGATGAGGGGATGCTGATAGACGCAAGGATGCAAAAGTGGCATAAAACGGGCTATATACCCACTTCCGTCAATATCCCTTTTACCATCTTTTTAGAGTCTAAAGAGAGTCCGATCATCAAAAAAGTTTTAGATCTGCTTGATGTAGATACTGAGGGAAAATATGACTTTAGTGATGCAAAAGAGCTTGTGATCTATGATAACGGTCCATGGGATCAACAAGCAGTCGATTTGATGAGAGATCTCATCAAGCTAGGCTATCCTAAAGATATACTTCACTACTATCGAGGGAGTATGCAGTTTTGGCAGATCGTTGGACTTACATTAAGCCATCCTAAGAAGGGTGCACAATGAAGCGAGTTGTTCTATTTCTACTCATCATAGCTAGCAGTAACCTATCTGCTCTTAGCTCTAAAAAGTTGGCTAACGCAATCAATCTGTGTGGAAAAGAGAGAATGCTCAGTCAACGGATGACAAAAGAGGCGCTTCTCATCTACAAAGGGATAGAGAGCGATAAAAATAGAGAACTCCTAAAAGAGGATAGCCGACTCTTTCAAGAGATATTAACCGGACTCAAAAAGGGAGACAAAAAGCTAAAGCTAAAAGCGACCAAAGATCAAAAGATCAGAGCCCAGCTAGAGAAGCTCACAAAAGTTTGGAATGCATTTCATACACATATAGGCAATATCCTATCTAGCTCAAAGCCGGATATGATGGAGCGTGATATAGCCTATCTACTAGCCAATAAGGATAAACTTCTCATAAGCGCAAACCAAGCGGTTGAAGCCTATGTCGCAAAGAGCAAAAACAACCTTTCAAAACGCGCCCAATCGGTCAATCTATCCGGCAAGCTTAGAATGCTCACCCAAAAACTATCGATCGAGCTATTAGAGAATGATCCAAAACAAAAGGAGAGTATCAAAGAGATAGAGAGGATATTAAAGGGCTTAAAATATGGGAATAATGCCTTAAACCTCCAAAAAACAAAACTACCAAAAATCATCAAAAAGCTTGATCGCATCATCGCAAAGTTTCAAAATATCAAAAAAGAGAGCGACCTGAAGAAAAAGTTGGCGATGCTCGATACACTTTTAACTGATACAGACAAAATGACTAAGCTTTACGCCGCCTCTATCAATAGAGAAAGAGTTGCAAAAGCATTGGACTCCATCGTCCAAGCATTTACGGATGAAAAGGCAAAAAAGCGAGCCGTTATCAATCTTGCCGGAAGAGAAAGAATGCTCAGCCAAAGGATAGCCAAAGATCTACTATTGGATAGATATTACAAGATATATGCAGATGACCTAGAAAGCTCTAAAAAACGCTTTATCTCATTCCTAAGAGCGCTCAGAGACGGTAACGACAAACTCCCCAAAACGGAAGATAAAACGGCGCTTGAGATGATCAACTCCCTAGAGAAAGAGATAAACAAACTCAACAAGAGCAACGATATCGAGCAAAAGCTTAGGATTTGCGACACACTTTTGGAAAAATCACAAATCTTAGTACTAAGATATAAAAAGCTTTATGCCTCCAAAAACTTTATGGAAAACAGCAGACTCGATATCGTAGATATAGCCGGTAGGGAGAGGATGTTGAGCCAAAGAATGACCAAAGCGCTCCTAGCAAAAATAAATGCTATCGGGTATAGAGATTTTGACAAAGAGTTAAAGAGTAGCGCTAAACTTTTTGAAGAGTCTCTAAAAGCCTTGATTCATGGAGATAAGAAAAGAGGTATCATCAAACCGAGCAATAAAAAAATCGTTGCACAACTCGCTAAAGTGGAAAAGATATGGCACGATATCAAACCCTACTATCATAAAGAGAGCCTCTCGAAGCGTGAGGTTAAAAAGCTTATCCCAAAAAATTTAGCACTCCTCAAAGAGATGGATAAGGGTGTTAAACTTTACGAAAAGGAGCTTGAGTACTAATGAGATCTATAGTAATGATACTTTTGATAAGCGCTACACTGTCGGCAAGCGAGAAGCTTAGCGTGATGATAAGCAAAGATCTACCCTATGTGTATGCAGATCATATGGGACAAAAGGTCAAAATCATGCGTATCCAAGATACCTCCCATCGGATCAGCGACGACTATACCAAAACCTCCAGAGAGTGTCCGCCGTTTTGTATCCACCCTATCAAGCTAGATAAAGATATCAAGAGTGTCTCCGAGCTTGAGGTCTTGGATTTCATCAAGAACAAAGAGGGCTTGCTTGTGGATGCCAGACTGAAAAACTGGTATGAGCTTGAAACGATTCCCTCAGCGATCAATATACCCTATGCCACCGTCGAGAACGCTTCCAAAGAGAAGATGATAAAACTTTTAAAAGCACTGGGGGCAAAGGAGGATAAAAGTGGAAAGCTTGACTTTTCAAACGCCAAAAAGCTACTTCTCTTTTGTAACGGTCTTTGGTGCGACCAGTCACCGAGGTTTATCAGGGCAGTTATCAAATATGGCTATCCGAAAGATAAGCTGATCTATTACAGAGACGGCTTTCAGGCTTGGAAACTTTTAGGCTTAACAACAGTAGTAATGAAAGAGAAGATCAAAAAATAAGGAGTCAAAAATGTCAAAAAAAGAGCAAAAAAGCATATTATCAGCTATCAAAGATCTTATCACCATCATGATACTCTTATCTATACTTGTGATCATATCCGTATTTGGCTATCGATTTATCACCAATAAGAAGATCATAGCATGTCAAAATACAACGCGGGAAGATAAGATGGGTGAGAATATCGTTACTACCCAGACGCAACAGAGTAAAAAAGCGGTAGAGAAAACAGATACAAACCAAAGCAAAGCACCTTCCCAAAAACTCTACACACAAGAGGAGGTACAGGAGCTTATGGATATGCTGGTGGAGCAGATGAATGAGTTACATAGCAAAAATGCTAGTACTGCCGGTAGCTCAACAAATAGTAGTACTAATGCCGATTCTGACAACCTTGAATTGGCACGAACTTTAAAAAATCTAGCTGCCGATACCCTGGAGGAGAATAGCGATATAGCTACGCAAAATCTATCGGACGCCACTGCTCAAGAGAACAAAAAAGTCGATACCTACAACAAAGTAGTAGTAGATAACACAACTGAAGTAAATCAGCAGACCAAAGATCTTCAACAACTGGTAGATAGTATGAATATCGACGATGGCTCTCGATATACCGAAGCGATCAAACCTGAGATCAAGACCAGAGAGAGTGAGATGAGAGTCATCATCGTCAAAAAAGGCGATACCCTCTCCAAAATCGCTAAAAGAGCCTATGGATCTGCCCAAATGTATGATAAAATCTATGAAGCAAATCCTGATCTCATCAAAGATCCAAATAGAATCTACATCGGTCAGAGATTGAGAGTGCCGACGATATAGCTTGTACTCTCGATCCCCAAACCTTAAACTCTTCAAAAAATATCTCCAAAAAATTAAACTATTTCCAAATTGTGACGATTTACCTAACATGAAAACGTTATATGCAAGAAGAAGAGATAGTTTTAGTGACAAGGTCATTCGGGTTTTAGGTATATCATTATTGGCATCGGTAACGATTACCGCTTCTATGTTTGCTTATCGATACTATACAAATACGATCGATAAAATCGCGCAAATTGAGAGCGGTAAACTCTATACGCAAGAGCAGATGCAAGATATCGTCGATAGTGCGATAGAGATGGCAAAGCGAGATTGTACGCAAAATGTAGTAGCTGACAATCAGCCAACCATCAAGGAGAGTTTCCCTACGAGTGATATCTCAGCAAAAAACGACTCAGAGCCTCCAAAAGAGGAGGTCTCTTTTCTCAAAATCAGAGAGAAAAATATCGAAGATGACCGTTCTCACGAGACATTTGCCAAACTTCAAAGTATCATTGAGGTTTTAAAGCAAAAGGAGCTTGAAGCCAGAAAAGAGAGACTCAGAAAAAAGCTCAATATCGCTTCGGCAAAGCATCCTAGTACTAAAGAAAAAACCAAACACAAAGTGATTACGATAAAAAAGGGGGACACACTCTATAGTATCGCTCTCAAAAGATATAAAAGCACAAAATATATCTCAAAGATCTTAGAGGCAAATCCTAAGCTCAAAAAGAATCCAGATAACTTAAGAGTCGGAGATAAGATTATACTACCTCTATAGCTTTTTTGGCTATCATTTATATATGAAAAAAGAGAACTTAAGCTGGAAAGAGAGTCTCAACGCTCTCTTAAACTGCGATCTAAAATCACTTTTTCCATTAGCGAGAGAGTTGGATAGGAAACTATACTTCTTTGTAGGACCTACCAATAGCGGAAAGACCTACAAAGCGATGCAGGAGCTTATCGCTGCCGATTGCGGTATCTATCTGGCTCCTCTGAGGCTTTTGGCACTGGAAAATTATCACTACCTTAGAGAGCATGATATACCGACCTCCCTCATCACAGGTGAAGAGGAGAGGCTTGATGAGGACGCCTCTCATATCTGCTCAACGATAGAGATGATAAACTACTCATTGGAAGTTGATGTAGCGGTGATCGATGAGGTTCAGATGATAGAGGATCCCGATAGAGGCTGGGCATGGGTAAATGCCGTCGTCGGAGCTCCCGCAAGTAAAGTCATCATGACAGGAAGTGTCAATGCGCTGGAAGCCGTGAAGAAGATAGCCGCATATCTGGGTGAGGAGTTAGAAGTCGTAAAATTTAAACGAAAAACGCCTCTAAAAGTTTTGGAGCACCCTATACCTCTATCGCATCTCAAGCCAAAAAGCGCCCTCATCGCATTTTCAAGAACTGATGTGCTCAATCTAAAGGCAAAACTCTCAAAAAAACATAGGGTATCGGTCATCTACGGAAACCTCTCCCCGGAAGTGAGAGAGGAGGAGGCAAGGAGATTTAGAGAGGGAGATAGCGATATCGTAGTAGCGACCGATGCGATAGCGATGGGATTAAATCTACCCATCAAAACCATCGTCTTTAGTACCGATAGAAAGTTTGACGGAGAGAAAAAGCGACCTTTGACTCCAAATGAGGTGATACAGATATCCGGTCGTGCAGGTAGATACGGACACCACGAAAGCGGACAAATTTCTGCTATCAACAATCATATCTTAAAACATATCAAAGAGGCGTTTCACTCTCCTCTTCCTACCATCAAGCCTCCATTTAGAGTAAAAGCCACGACTGAGCAGATACTCTCTCTTTCGGAGCATCTAAAAACAACGAACCTGCACAAGATACTCAAGTACTACTCAAAGCATATGAACTTCAACGGTCCATTTATCGCCGCAAACATCTCAACTATGATAGAGTTGTCCAAGATATTGGATAAAAAAAGGGAGTTGAGCTTGGAGGAGAAGTATATGCTAAGCGGCGCGCCCGTAACTACCAAGTCTCCGCTGATGATGAGAGCCTTTTTGGAGTATGTCGATGCTATCATCAAAAAAACGCCTATAAGATATAAACCCTCTATCAAACTAAAAGGTGTCGCCAAAAGTGAGTTTGAACTCCTCAAAGCGGAAGATGAACTCAAAAAGATCTCACTCTATATGTGGTTGGCATATAAAATGCCTGACATCTTCATAGATAGAGAGGTAGCCGAAGGGTATCGAGGTGTGGTAAATAGATACTGCGAAAACTCACTTAAACAAAAGAGAGTCCTCAAAAGCAGAACCGTAACCAAAAAGAGAGAACCCAGAAACAACCAAACTCCAAAAAGATCTAACAAACCTCGATATAGGCAAAACCGCCGTAGATCAAAAGGGTGGTAAAAACTCTAAGATATCTCTAAGAATCTTGATTTAAAAAAATAATAGTTTTTAAATATCCCCTGCCACTTTCATGTGACAAGGAATATCAATTCAGTGCGTACAGGACACCTTTATCGTTTTGGCACCGGTACCGTACACATTTTTGAGACTTCCTATCTTCAAGATATAATAACCATCTTCACTTACACTTACATTGCAAGGGAGCATCGTACAATTTTGCTTTTTCCAGCGAGTGTTTGGTTCGTTCCACTTTTTGATCGAGAGATCCTGAATATACACATAACTGCTTGCTTCACCTGCACTGACGACGACTTCGTTACAGGTCGCATCCGCATACCATTGAAATGTCGTAAGTGCGTTTTTACCGTCAACTGTTCTGATGTTGGCAATATCTTTCTCTTTCCCAAAGGCATTTTCCGGTTCATTCGAGCGCGTGATCAACGATCCGGTTCCCGTCCAGTCGTACCCGTAAGTCACATCGACAGGAGTTGTCGGTACCGATACTCTGTCTCCTCTGTAAAAAACATCACTCTCTGTTTTGCATTCCGCGTATAGATTAGCTGACGATACCGGCAACGCATCTTTTGTCATGACGGCAAAAGTGGTCCATTTGTCATCCGGTTTGAGGCTGACTCTTTTGTTCGCCTGCAGTTTGACTTTAAATGCTTTATGGATATAGTCATTCCCCCAGGATTTGCTCTTGATGACGACCTCTCCGAGATTTGCATCGCTGTAGATATCGAGATGACTGCAACTGTTCGGATCATATTTCCACTGAAACACACCGATCGATCCGATGCCGTTCTCTTTATGCAACCGGACGATATCCTTGTTGCATCCATAACAGTCATCGTTAGGTGCTACCAAAGAGCCGGCTCCCTGAAAGATCCCCTGGATTTTCCCGTCACTCTCCTCTTTGACCTTCACTTTTCCAAAATAGTCGTTAGGATTGAGATAGCCGTGATAGTCGGCACTGTACGGTGTATATCCCCAGTATGTTCCGTGCAGCGGCGATCCGGTCACCGGTTTGATCTTCATCTCAAAATGCAGATGCCTTCCCCAGTAGTGGGCTTTGCCGTAACCTGTACCGCCCATCACACCGACCTGTTCACCTCTTTTGATCTTGTACCCCGCTTTGATATGCGGCAAAATCGAATCAAGATGTGAATAGGTACTGTAAACGACCTTGCCGTTTTCCAGGATATGTTTGATGATCACATTGTTTCCCATACCGTGATCATGTCCGTCGTTATAGCCTACCTTGACCACCACGCCGTCGTTTGTCGCGACGATCTTATGACTGCCGTTTTGACTGTAATCGATACCGGTATGATGCTTACCGTTGCAAAAGTAGCAGGTATCGGTGTTGTACCCTACCACTACATAAGAATCAACCGGTTTCATGAATGTATCCGCATACAAAACCGTACATGCCGCCAAAGATGCCAAAATGAACTTTTTCATCTGTCTCCTCCTCTTTTTTTATTGTTGTTGATCGCACATCGTGCGACACCTCCGACCTGCTGTCATGAACTATAAAGATGACAAAAACCACAAATGTGACAAAAAAAATCCCTTAAACGATTTTTTTTCTTTCAAAGACTTTTTTTGTCACATCTTTATAAAAGAGGTTCTTTATATTCAGTAAGCCGATCGGATCGAGCGAGAAATCGCTCCCGAAGGTGAAAAAGTTTGTCACAATTTACAAAAGGAGGAGTACATGAAGTGGTTTTTGTTTTTATCGGTTTTCATAGCGGGGAAACTGTTTGGAATGGAAGAGGTTGTCGTTCAGGATGACGCTTTCGACACATTCGCATCCATCACGACGCAACTGTTGCTCGGGGTCATCTTCATAGCACCCGCCGCGAGTATCGGAGGATTGTTTGCGATGATGCGATACGACAAAGCGTTGAAATCATATCTGGAAGAGCAGGAAGCGTCTATCGATGCAAAAATCGATGCACTGCGAGATGAATCGCTTCAGATCGAATACAACGAAAAGATTCTGGAGCTTGAAAGCAAGCGTGCGTCGATCATCAAAAGAATGGAGGAGTTGGTATGAATATCTGGGAAAGTGCGATCAAAAAGCAAGAAGAATTACGGGAAGCGGCGAAACGAAGAAGAGAAGCGGAAAAAAAGAGACTGGAAACGAAGCTCGCAAACATCAACGAGCAAATGAAAACATATCAACCGATCACTTTCAAAATGGCGGCGGCACAAGGCATCGAAGAGAAGTATCTGAGTCTGCTCAAACAGCACGATTTTATCGAAAGCAGACTCGAAAATCTCAAAGATGTCAAAAAAGCGGGCTGGTACGAACCGTTGCTCTACTTTCTGCTGGAGGTTTTCATGGGTGTGTTCGTGATCTACACTCTGCTTTATCGTGTCATGGGAGAGGAGTACTTCAGTGAAATCACGATGACTTTCGGTTTGACGGGTATCGATCCACTCTATATAGCGCTCGGTTTCGAGGCACTGGTGATCGTGATGTTCGCGACAGGGATCAAGCTTTTCATCACATCACGTTTCAACGAAGAGACGAAAGCGTTCGTCAAAAGCTGGACAAAGTGGTGGACGATAGCGTTTCTTGTCGCCTACGGCGGTTTTGTCTATCTGTCAAATATCTAAAAGGAGGTAAAGATGTCTGAATTCAATCCAATCCGACAGGCGATATCGATCAAAAAAGAGGTGCTCGGGGAACTGGGCAAAAAGATTTTAACACGCGGTATCTACATAGAGGCATTCGAGCATCGCTCTGCGGAGGTGCAGATGCATCCGCTCTATGCAATAGAAGACCAGCGTCAAAAAATCATCGAAACCTTGATGCGCAAATTAGATACATATCAGGAGGTGGTAGCGCTGGACAAAGCGCATCTCGAAAAGTTTCAGGCATGGATCGAAGAGCAGTATCAGGCAATCACACAGCTTGACGCTTCAAGCGAACTGACGGAGATTCATGATGCATTGGTCAAGCTGGGTTCGACGGCGCAGAAGTATCGCAATGTCATCGAGATCCAGGAGAGTCGGTTACAAAACCTGCACATAAAAGCGTAAAAAATTTAAAGGAGAGAAAATAATGAAAAAAGTATGGAAAAAAGGTTTGGTATCATTAGCGGCGGCGTCTGTTTTGATCTCTGCGGCTTATGCGGACAGAGGTGTGGCATTTCTGATCGACGGCAGCGGTAGCATGAAGAGTCATAAAGCGGAGATCCAAAAAGTAGCCAAAGAGCTGTTCAAAACATACAAACAAGATGCGACTGTCTATCTCTTTAACGACACGATCAAACAGATCGACAAAAGTGACATCGACAAGATCGAACTAAAAGGTGGGACCAGGCTCTCGAATGCACTTGAATATTTGCACGGACAAAAAGAGCCGCCCGTTGCGGTTGTCTTGATCACAGACGGTCATCCAAACGATGAAAAAGAGACGCTTCGTGCGGCAAAAAAACTCAAAGACGACAAGGCGGTCATCTGTTCATCGTACATCGGCGGAGGCAGCAAACCCAAAGTTCTGGATCAAATCTCTGATGTCTCGATCATCGATAGTTCACTGCAGGCTTCGCTGGACAGTTGCCTCAACAATGCCAAAGTCAAGGAGGCGTTGAAAGCGATCTATCTTGACGACACGAAAGAAGATGATCTTTTCATGTTGAAACCGTTACCGCAAAAGAGCACGAATTGTCCGCAAAAAGAGAAAACGGCAAAGAGAAACGACAAAAAAGCGATGATTTTTTTGATAGATGCCAGCGGTGAAAATCACTCCTGTGACGCACTGCGCCAAAGCAATCTCAGCATGGTCAAGTCGATGCTTTCACCAAAGCGTCTGACCAAAGAGAAAGTGGCAGATATTTATTTCGGTCTCTTTTCACGAAATTGCGATATCAGCCAACACGCCGGGACAAAAGCATACAGAGGCAAAACGGATCATGTACGATATCGAAAAACGGCAAAAGCTGCTCAAATAGCGTTTGAAAAAACAGTGTCGAAAATGCATGACTTTTACGAGGCGATCGAGCAAAACGGCAAAAAAGTCCACTATGGAAAGGACATCTACGGTGCTTTTCAAAAAGCGATCGCACTCATCGAAGAAGAGCATCTGGATAGCTACCAAGAGGTCGAGCTTGTCATCGTGAGCGATATGGCACAGAGTGTCAATCTCAAAGAGACACGGGACGTGCTTCTTAAAAAGCGTATCTCCCTCCCGTCAAATGTCAAAGTGACGATTTTGGGGAAGGCACTCACTTGCGACACCTCTCACTCGGCGAAGCAGAAGATCGACTTCATCGAGAACAAAAAAACCTTTTGGCAAGGAGCACTTTGCACTCAGACTCCGGTGGATTACAAAACCGAGTACTGAAAAACGGGAGTTTACCTCCCGTTGATCACAAACGGCGCCCAGAAGAGCGGGTGCTTCTTCCACTCTGGTACATCACTTTTTAGATGTACCAGTTTGGCATTTCTGGTCGCCTCTTTGTAGCTTTGCCCCTCTTTGACATTTTGGTAAAATCTGCTCATGAACTCTTTGGTGATCTCATCCTGCACACTCCACAGACTCATCAGTACATTTTGTGCTCCGGCTTTCACAAAGGCGCTGCTAAGGGCACTGACCCCTTCTCCGTCACTGATCTCCCCTACACCGCTCTCACAGGCACTGATCGTTACCAGTTCGGTATTTTGGAGTTTGAGTCCCATCAGTTTGAGTGCCATGATGGTTTCGATATTTTTATTCTCCTGATCAAACCCTGTAACGATGCCCGATTTTAGCATCGGGTTTGGTTCGTTTTCATCGGAGATAAAAAAGCCGTGGGTGGAGAGGTGTAGAAATCTGGGTGATGTGGTTTGAAAGAGGTTTGTTTCGTTGAAATTACTTTGTTCATAGAGTTTACTTTCGGGAAAGTGTTTTTGTATCGCTTCTCCCTCCTCTTTGGAGTGGTCGAGTTTGTAAAAGCGCATCTTTTGTAAATGTTGGGTGATGGTTTGGATAGACTCTTTTTGCTCTTTTTCGGCTCCCCGAATATGAAACCCTCCCTTAAAAGTACCGTTGTCTTTTGAACTGCTCTCTTCGGGAAGGTTGGGATCGACGAAGAGGTGGGGTGGCTGTTTCTCATTTTCCGCTTTTTTTGTCATATGAAGTCGCACCAACTCTTTCGCAGATGATATGTAACCGATCTCTCTGGACTCCAGGAGATAAGCGTCCTCTTTGCGTAGCATCTCAAACGGCAGGTGAAAGAGTGCGGAGTCGGGGGAGATGAGAAAGCTTTTGTTTTCTGGAGTCTTTGCATCGATCTTTTTAAGTAGCAGGGTGTAAAGTATGGAGAGTGCTTCATGAAGTGTCGTTTTCTCTTCCAGATCAGAGGTATCGATCTCTCCTTTTGGGATTTTTGGGATTGTGGTTTCAAATTCTTCCCGGATAGTTTTAATCTGTTCATCAACTTCTTTGGAAGGTGCGACTTTTATGAAACTGATCTTTTTTTCAGCATCTCTTTTTTCCAAAACAAAAAGGTAATAGTACTCCTCTCCTTTTGCAAAATCCAGAAAAAGTTCATCTTCCTTCAAAGCATCGAAGACTTCATCAGGCGTGATGTTTGTCAGTTGTCGGTAGATATCGAACTCTTTTACTTTTTTGGAGAGTTGTTGTTCGAGTGATTCGATCTTTTGGGTGGTTTCATGAAGGTTCTGTTTGTAGTTTGGTAGGCTAGCTGGGTCTTGTTGATAGAGTTTCGTGTAGTGTTGTTTTTCAGCTTTTAACTTTTCAACCAATGTTTTACTTTCACTATCTCCTTCTGCTTCCAGAAGTGAGAGGATGTTTTCTGTATCGAACGCACTTCCTTTGTAGCGGATCCAGTTAGTATAGATCTCTTTTGCAATCTCGGTTTTTTTTGAGTGATCTTCTGTCTTGTCATAGTAAGCATATGCCGAACCTAGGTAGTTGCTGAGATATGTTCGTGTACTTTTGGAAAAGGAGAGTTTTTCTTTGGTACTCATTTGGGTAAAAAGGTGGGCGCGGAGGTTCATGTAAAAAATAAAATATTTATCTGCATACAAATAGCAATGATGTATATCATTCATTTTATATGAATAGTGACACATTCTAAAATAGCTTGATAGCAAATCTAATGTTTGATTGAAGGAAATATCAGAGTTATCGATATATTCATTTACAAGGACTTCATTAATTTTAAAATTATCTCTTACTTGCACTTTTAAATAGTGTTTTCTTCTAATCATGATTTTTGCCGGGTCTTTCCACCAAAGTTCTTTTAGAGTTACAGCTTTTTTAGCATACAATAAGGCATTTTTAAAATCTTGTAAATTTGCATTTATTTCTGCAAGTTGTTCATAATCTTCTATGAGCTCTATTTCTATATAGTTTCTGTGTGATTGTGTTTGCATAATTGCTCTTTTATAGCAATAGATTTTTCAAAATATAACTTGGCTTTTGTAAGGTTTTCTTGCTTAGCATATATTGAACCTAATTTAGAGTAAATTGAAGTTACTTCTTCAGAAACTTGACCATAATATTTTTCAAAAATCGTACCTGCCTTTTCATAACTTATTATTGCTTTTGCATACTCTCCACCAGTTTCATACAGTCCAGCTAAATTCTTGTAACTTCTTGCTACATCCGGATGTGTCTCTCCAAGTACCTTTTCTTGAATCTTCAGTGACTTTTTTAAAAGCACTTTTGCCTTTTCGTACTCTCCCAACTCATAGTAAAGCCCGGCAAGATTGTTGTAGCTTGTCGCCGTATCGGGATGCTCCTCTCCCAGTACCTCTTCTCTGATCTTCAGTGCCTTTTCATATAGGAGTTTTGCCTGCTCATACGCTCCCGTCTTTTGATAAAATGCGGCAAGATTGTTGTAGCTTGTCGCCGTATCGGGGTGCTTCTCTCCCAGAACCTCTTTGCTGATCTTCAAATCCTTTTCATAAAGGGGTTTTGCCTGCTCGTACGATCCCATATCTTCATAAAGTGCGGCAAGATTGTTGTAGCTTGTCGCTGTATCAGGGTGTTTCTCTCCCAGAACCTCTTCGTTGATCTTCAGTGCCTTTTCATAAAGAGGTTTTACCTGTTCATACGCTCCCATCTCATAGTAAAGCATGGCAAGATTTTTGTAGCTTGTCGCCGTATCGGGATGCTCCTCTCCCAGAACCTCTTCTCTGATCTTCAGTGCCTTTTCATGTAGGAGTTTTGCCTGTTCATACGCTCCCATCTCTCTATAAAGTGCGGCAAGGTTGTTGTAGCTTGTCGCTGTATCGGGGTGCTTCTCTCCCAGAACCTCTTCGTTGATCTTCAGTGCCTTTGCATAAAATACTTTTGCCTTTTCGTACTCTCCCAACTCATAGTAAAGCCCGGCAAGGTTGTTGTAGCTTGTTGCTGTATCGGGGTGCTTCTCTCCCAGTACCTCTTCTCTGATCTTCAGTGCCTTTTCATAAAGGGGTTTTGCCTGCTCATACGCTCCCGTCTTGTGGTAAAGTGCGGCAAGATTGTTGTAGCTTGTCGCCGTATCCGGATGCTCCTCTCCCAGTACCTCTTCTCTGATCTTCAGTGCCTTTTCATAAAGGGGTTTTGCCTGCTCATATGCTCCTGTCTCTTCGTAAAGTATGGCAAGGTTGTTGTAGCTTACCGCCGTATTTGGATGCTTCTCTCCCAGTACCTCTTCGCTGATCTTCAGTGCCTTTTCATGAAGGGGTTTTGCTTTTTCGTACTCCCCCAACTCTCTGTAAAGCGAAGCAAGATTGTTGTAGCTTGTCACCGTATCCGGATGTTTCTCTCCCAGAACCTCTTCTCTGATCTTCAGTGCCTTTTCAAAAAGGTGTTTTGCCTGCTCATACGCTCCCATATATTGATAAAGTGCGGAAAGGTTGTTGTAGCTTGTCACTGTATTTTCATGCTCGGTACCGTAGTAGGTTTCCATAGCTTGTGTCACTTCGAGCCAAAGCGGTAAAGCGGTTTGAAAATCTCCCTTTCTATAAGCTTCCATACCTCGCTGATAAAGTTGTACTATTTTTTCTTCATTCATGATCTCTTTCCTGTCACATCTTCACAGTTTTAAATCTTTATGTATTGTAGCCGGAAAAAAGTTAAGGCTACAAAATCAAAAGAGGAGAGAACAATGGCACTTAGTATCACAAAGATTTCAAAATGGCTCAAGAAGAATAAACTTGCGGTGATCAAACATGAACTGGATAAAGCAGAAAATACCATCACATTTCTGACAAGCGATAGTGAAGGTACAGAAGCACACATCATACGAATCCGGGAAAATGGAGAACTTTTTGAGTGGAAAATGCATTTGATACTTGAAAAAGAGGGTGAAACACATTTGAAAGATGGTGAAATTCCTGAAAATGAACAAAAAACCTTGTTTAAAATGTTGGCAAAGTATATGCAACAGCATCAAGACGAAGTTATCAACACAACTGTTGAGTCATAAACATATAACATATACAAAAGAGGAGGTTTCTCATGTCCCGCAATATCAAACAAGTACGACAAAACAAAAAATTTTACAAGCGGTATAACGCCGATTTCAAAGATGTCGTCTGGAGACATCTCTCCGGCGAAGACAAAACAGCTCTGTGCAACAGGTTTCGGCTCCTGGTGGAAAAACCGTCGCTGAAAAAGATACTCGGTGCGTTTGCGACGGAAACACCACCGCGCGCCTTTTGCATCGCGGCGGTGGGGAAACTGGACAAACCGGGAGAGGATGCATACCAACTGATCGATACGAATCCGTTGGTCGAACCGTATAAAAAGATCGTGACGCATGATCTGGACGGATGGGGTGCGAGGCGTACCCCTGACAAAACATATCTGGGCATACTCGATCAAAACAAAAACGCACTGAGTCTCAGGAAAAAACGCTATTTCGAATATCTGCTCAGATGTAGTCTGTCACTCAGTATGAAAGAGAAGAAGCGTATCATCACCGAAGCACCCGGTTTGAGTATGTTTCAAATATACAGTTTGATAAAGGTATTTGAAGAAGAACTGGATACCTGGTACAAACTCAAAAGTAAAATGCAACAAACCGATATCACTAATCTGGTAGAGGTAAAAGAGAAAGAGTGGAACAAATTAGTTGGCTATAAATATTTACAGTTCTAATAATTATAATAACTTTTATACTAATCATTAAGAGGAGGTAAAATCATGAAAAAGATAACTATCTTAAAGCTCATTACTTTATGTGGTCTATTTATTTTTACAGGGTGTGATTTGGAAAATCTAACTGAGAAAGACAAAGAGGATGATATTACAACACTGTTGCAAAACGATGTCTGGGTAGGAGAAGGGACGCAAATCGACAATGTATCCTGGGATGTTCAACTCAAATATGTACATCAGGTCGGAATGTTTACCGTGGATTATCCTTCTTTGGAGTGCGGTGGCATACTGAAATATTTACCGGCACCGACGACCAAAAAAACGGCATACTTCGAAGAAAACATTATAAATGGCAAAGATCGATGTTTGGACGGACTGCGTATCGAAGTCTCTAAAGTGAATGACATTTTTTTGAAATACGATGTAGTATACGGTGCAATGAAAACTTCACCCTTTAACAACGGACTGATAGACAGTGGTGCGTTCGCAGGATTCAATCACGGACTGCAAAGACTTGCAAGGGGCAAACTTTGCAGGGAAAGTGACAAAAATGAAAAATTCAATGAAACCAACGGATGGACTATCGAAAGAGATATGCATCAGGCACTTGGCAATACATACGCACACAGTAACGGTAAGGGGATGATCGTAGATTTTTTTGTCGACAATAAAGGCGATCACGACAAATCCATGATCAAAATTTTCAAGCAAGAGAAGATTGCACAGGGATCGTTACATGACTATAATCTTTACATGAATATCAACGATATCTACGGAGACTCG
>JALWLO010000112.1:0-386 GCA_027084135.1 Campylobacterales bacterium
TGATAGCTTTTTCCATAAATATAATTCCTTATATACTAATATTACACATAACTATAATTATCTAAAATAGCATTTTAACATAATTATGATTATTTTATAAAACAAATTGCACACATATACCTTTGTTGGGTAAAAAATCGTAAAATATCGCTATAAATGATATTAGTACTAGGATGATAGCAGATCTTTTAAACTCTCTTTCACATCTTTGCCGTCAAGTATCTTATCCACCTCATTTGCGATAGGTGTATATATCCCTCTCTCTTTGGCTATCTTTACGATGGCTCTGGTGGTATAGACTCCTTCGGCTACCTCTCCAAGTTCTCTCAAAATCTCATCAAGTTTTTTGCCTTTTGCAAGCGCATATCCGACACGGTAGTTTCGAG
>JALWLO010000112.1:396-10949 GCA_027084135.1 Campylobacterales bacterium
GAGGTTGGAGGATGCGGTCAAAAAGAGATCTCCCGCTCCGCCAAGTGAAACAAAACTCTCCAACTTTGCTCCAAAACTCTCTCCAAATCTTGCCATCTCAACCAAGCCTCTTGATATCAGCGACGCTCTAGCGTTGTTTCCAAGCTCCAAGCCGTCGCAGATGCCGCTGGCGATAGCGATCACATTTTTGTAGGCTCCGCCTATCTCAGCGGCTACCACATCGCTACTCACATAGGTTTTGATAAAGGGCGGGAAAAAGGAGGCGAACGCTTTGGCTAACTCAATATTTTTAGAGCTTATCACAAGTGCGGTAACTAACCCCTCTTTTACCTCTTTTGCAAAGGATGGACCTGAGATATAGGCTAGATTCTCTTCAGGTAAAAAGTTGCTTAGTACCTCATTTAGAAACTCACCGCTCTCCACCTCTATCCCCTTTGACGCAACCAAAATCTTTTGCCCGTTAAAGACAAAATGTTTCTCCATCCACTCTCGTATATGCTGAGCGGAGATCGATAGGATAATATATTCACACTTCAAGACCTCATCCACCGTCGTAAAATTCGGCAAAGCTTTTGGCTCTCTTGAGGTAATAATCACCTCATTACCGGCTCTCATCAAAGCACTCTGCAGTGCTTCACCCCACTTACCGCCGCCTATTACACCGATCTTCTTCATCCGGATATACCTTTTTGAAGTTTTGATATATTTTTCTTATCTCCGATGATCACCAAAATATCACCCTCTGCGATCTTTCTATAGACTTTATGGGTATTATAGTAAAATTTTGCGCTCTTTTGAGACTGGACGCCGATGATCTCGATATCATATCTCTCTTCAAGATCAAGTTTATGAAACTCTACCCCTATGATATGTGAGTTTTGGGGGATCTTTATCTCTCTGATATCGATCGGCATATCGCTATAGATGATCTGATCCAAAACTTTAAAGATATTTGGCTTTTTGATCATCCTAAATATCCTATGGCTTCCCAGATCGTACGGACTAACGGTAAAAGAGGCTCCGGCAAGCTCTAACTTTTTGGCATCATCAACTGTAGTGCTTCTGGAGATGATCGTGAGTTTATCGTTTAGTTTCCTGGCTGAGAGGGTTACAAAGAGATTTTTATTGTAGTCTCTATGCATACACACTAAGGTATCGATCTCCCCTTTTACGCCAAGCTCGATGAGATTTTGATCCTTTGTAAGATCTAGTATCCTTGCATCAAAATCATGCGCTTTGACCTCTTCTTGCTCATCTTCACTGTCAACGACGATAATATACTTCATCCGTCGCCGCTTTAAAAGTGTCGCAAGCTCTAAGCTAGAGTTTGAGTATCCATATATCGCTACCATCTTTAACCCTTAAAGAGCGCTATTTTAAAGTTCATGATATCCTCTCTATCACCTATAACTATCAGCACATCATGCTCTACAAGAGTAAATGAAGCGGGCGGATGAAAATAAAACTTCTCATCCTCGCTCACTCGCACAAGTCCTAAAACTTTTAGATTGTGTTTCTTGATAGGAAGTTGGGCGATACTTTTGTTAAAGGCTTTGCTATCTTTGGTCACCTCCACCTCATCCATGATAGGATCTTCCCTCTCAAGCAAAATATTATCAATCGCCCTGTGCGCAACCGGTATAGATATATACTCCATCGCCGCAATCGCCGCACTTTGGTACGGAAATATCGCCTCTTTTGCTCCGGCAGACTCAAGCTTGCTCTTTGCCTCTTTGTCATTCACTCTAGCATAGATTGTAGTATTTGAGTTCAATGCTTTTAGCGCAAGGATGATAGATAGATTGAGAGAGTCGCTATTTGTAAGCGCAACGGCATACCTTAACTTCTCGTCACACTTTATCTCTCTGAGTATCTCTATGTCGCTCGCATCTGCCTTAAGCGCTAAAAAGCGTTCCCTTTTCGCCCTTAATACCTCCTCTTCGTTGATATCAATAATCACCACCTCTTCATCATTTCTCTGAAGCTCCCTTGCCAACTCCTTTCCCATTTTACCGTAGCCGCATATCAAGATAAAGCTTTTGAGTTTATTGACCTCATTTAAGAGATGCATCTCTTTGACCTCTTCTAGCTTTTCGGTCATTGCGGTTGTGATGATAGAGGTCATAAATGAGATAATCGCAACACCGCCGATGATCAAGAAAATCGTTATAAACCTACCGGCATCCGTTACAGGGGTAATATCACCGAAACCGACGGTACTAATGGTAATAACAGCCCAATATATCGCATCAAAAAAGTTGTTTATTTTTTCATTAGAGCCGTCCGCCTCAAATATGTAGATGATCGTAGAAGCAAAAAAGACCATAAATCCAAACATAATAAGAAGCGTCGTAAACTCATACCGCTTTTCACTAAAAACTCTTAGTAAAAACTTGAGATTTTCGGTATACCTAAATATCTTGAGCAATCTAAACAGAAGTAAAAATCTCAAAATCCTAAGCGGTCTATATGACGGCAGTATCGCCAAAAGGTCGATGATTGACATCGGGGAGACGATATATCTTAACTTTAATTTCAATGCAGGTTTGAGCAGCATCCAAAAGGTAGGATCTATCTCATCATGCTCATACTCTTCATACTTTTGGATAACAGCCAAATGAGCATCGCTTGTAACCCAAAGTCTTCCCAGCCACTCTAAAATAAAGATAATAACTGCAACTGCCTCATAGGTATAAAGCCAAGCCGGTAGCTCATGCTTTATCTCCAAAATGAGTATCAAGATAGTCGTTAGTACTAAGAAGATCATAAGATAATCAACAAACTTTTTTCTTGGAGAGTGCTGATCTTCTAAAATCTCATACACAAACTTTTTAATATTTTTGTAACTTTGATTTGCTTCAAGCCAATATGCACCCTCAAGCAACCACTTTTTGAGATCCATCCCTATGTAAGCTTTTCTTTTAGTATCTTATTGACAACGGCAGGATTTGCGCTACCTTTGCTAGCTTTCATCACTTGCCCTACAAAAAATCCAAACAACTTCTCTTTCCCGCTCTTATACTCCTCTACTTTGTCGGCATTGTTTGATAAAACCTCATCTACCATCGCCTCTATGGCACTATCGTCGCTGAGCTGTTTTAAACCAAGCTTCTCTATCACCTCATCTACATCGCCGCCCTTTTCTATAAGGTGATCTAGAACATCCTTCGCCGCCTTACCGCTTATGGTGTTGTCCTCTATCCTTTTAACAAGTTTTGCTAAAGTCTTGGCATCCACAGGAGAGTTTTCTATCGTAAGTCCGTTTTTTAGCCTTCCTTGAAGCTCAACCGTTAGCCATGTTACGCTATTTTTCGGACTTGCCCCTTCAGAGATCATCTCTTCAAAATATCTCGCCATCTCTACCGATGAGGTAATCACAGAGGCATCATACTTTTTGATACCAAACTCTTTGACAAATCTCTCCTGTTTTTGATCGGGAAGTTCCGGTATATCGGCGGCACTATCAATCATCTCTTGCGTGATGATAACAGGCTTGAGATCCGGTTCTGGGAAGTATCGATACTCGGCACTATCCTCTTTACCTCTCATACTCTTTGTCTCACTGCTATTGACATCAAAGAGTCTCGTCTCCTGGTAAACCTCCTCATCATACACACCGTCCTCCCACGCCTCTATCTGCCTATTTATCTCATACTCAAGCGCCCTTTGGATAAATCGAAAAGAGTTCATATTTTTTATCTCAACCCTTGTGTAGAGCTTATCATCGCCCTTTGGTCTGATAGAGACATTGACATCACATCTAAATGAGCCCTCTTGCATATTTGCGTCACTTATATCAAGATACCTCACTATCGCATGAAGTTTTTTTAGATATAAAACCGCCTCTTCTGCACTTCTGATATCAGGCTCGCTCACGATCTCAAGAAGCGGAGTACCGGCTCTATTTAGATCTACTTTACTTTCATCACCGTCATGGATATTTTTACCGGCATCCTCTTCAAGATGCGCTCTTGTGATACCTATCCTCTTTTGTGTCCCATCCTCAAAGTCGATAAAAAGCTCTCCGTTTTCCACGATAGGCACCTCAAACTGGCTTATCTGATACCCTTTGGGAAGATCGGGATAGAAGTAGTTTTTACGGTTAAAGATAGATCTTTTGTGTATCGTTGCGTTAATAGCGTGTCCAAAGCTAATCGCTTTCTTTACCGCTTCACGATTTAGTACCGGCAAAGCTCCCGGAAGTCCGAGACATACCGGACAAACATTTTTATTTGGCTCCTCACCGAAACTTGTAGCACAAACGCAAAATATCTTGGTTTTTGTATTTAATTGTATATGTACTTCAAGACCTATAACCGCTTCAAACATCAAATTCCCTTTAGAGTTTTTACTATTTTACCCATTTTTCACTAAGAGGTGGAAATAGATTTAAGATATTTTATCATGAACCGTTTCTCCCTCTCTTGGATAGATTCTTGTCGATAGTACTCATGTGCAATGATGAAACGGAGAGTGATTATGAAAAAAGCTGTTTTAATGGTAGTACTATTGTCACTATCACTATTTGCTAAAAGCAATATGCAACTTGCCAAAGCGTATATGGAGATATCCGGTACTAACGAGACGATAGAGAGACTGAGTGAAAATATTATTTACGGTATCAAGCAGAGAAGCTCCATTTTCGGATCGAAAAAGGATGAGAAGCTTATCAAGCTCTTTAGCGATGCTTTTGACGCGGATAGTTCTAAAGCGTTAGTACTACACTATATCGCATCACATCTAAAAAAAGAGCGGCTAGAAAAGGTAATCAAATTTTACAAAAGTGAGACAGGTAGAAAATATGTTGAGGCAAATTTAGCGGCAAACACTCCGGAAGCAAAGGCTGAAGCGCTTAGATATTTCGCCGCTCTTCAATCCAACCCTCCTTCAAAAGAGCGAATATCGCTCACAAAAGCGTTAGTCGATACTATGAAACTAGGTGTAGTGGTCAAAGATGTCTTTGCTGAGACACTATACTTTTTAAACTATCAAGCACCAAAAAATAAACGAGTGGATGAGGATAAGTTAGAAAATTATTTAGAGATGATGAGCAAAGAGCTTAAAGCGCAAGTCTATCTATCGGCACTATTTACCTATAGAGATCTCAGTAATGTGGAGCTCAAAGAGATTATCGCATTTTATAAAAGTTATGTAGGGAAAAGAGAGAGAGATGTCGCGATAGATGCCACGAAAAGGATGGTGAGACAGGGATTTATCAGGGCATTAAAAAGTAATCAACTTATAAAGTAGCTAATAGAGGCAAAGCCGTCCGCACCGGCTTCAAGAACCGCCTCTATCTTTTTATCATCTGTTATACCGCCAAGCGCCAAGATTTTGATACCTTTTATCGTCTGACAAACGCTTTTTAACTCTTCCACTCCCTTTGCTTTTCCCTTATTGGGTACATCAAATATCGGCGAATAGGTTACCATATCCGCTCCTAGCTCTCGAGCTTTGAGTATCTCGCTTGCATCATGACAAGAGACTACACAAAAGAGCCCACACGCTTTTACACTTTGTATCTTATCAAACGCGTTTGATCCAAGATGAACACCATATAAGCCCAACGCTTTTGCTAACTCATAGTCCGTATGTAGCAAAAGCTTAGCTCGATCTTTAAACTTTGCAAACGCTTTAGCTCTTAGTACTAACGACTCTCTCTCTTTATCTCTTAGAAGTATATGGGTAGGATCTTTTTGAAGTATTTTATGTATATATGCCGACAGAGACTCAAAGTGAGCGTAGCGTGAACTATCGGCTATGGCGTAAGAGATCACTCTTTTTGATTTGACTCTTTCTCTCTGAGAAGTCTTGTCTGCTCTTGAAGCTCTTTAAGGATATCCTCTTGCGTGTGCGCCATCTCAAAAAATATCACTAAAAATAGTCCTATAGTCGCACCGAAGAAGCCGCCTACAAGCGCCACAATCAAACCAAACGGATAAAAGAGGGTAAAAAGTAGATAGGCACCGATGATAACGGTCGCCCATGAAGCCCCCTGTAAAAAACTCACAAGTGAGTCAAAACTCCTGCGTTTCACCTAGTGTCCCTCATCTACAAGAACGGCACCCGCAAGATAGACATAGGTGAGTATCATAAAGATAAAGGCTTGCAAGAGTGCGGAAAATGTCAGAAGTGCAAACGGAGCCAGCGGTGCCAAAAACGGTACTAACATTAAAATAACCGCCAAGAAGAGATCATCACCTTTGATATTACCGAAAAGCCTGAATGAGAGCGATATGATCCTTGAGAGGTGTGAAACTACCTCGATCGGGAACATAAAGAGCGTCATTACAAACTTCGCGATCGGATTCATTTCACCAAGGTGAACAAATGAAGCAAAATATTTGATCACACCATTTTTTCTGATACCTTCGAAGTTGTAGTAGATAAACACGATAAGCGCTAAAGCTAATGTGAGATTGATATTTGCGGTAGGAGATTCAAAACCGGGAATGATACCCATCACATTTGATACAAATACAAAGAGCCCGATAGTCGCAACAAGCGGTAGATATTTTCTAGCCTTCTCTTCACCGATAACATCTCTACCCATATCAATCACGCCCAGCAGATAGGACTCCATCACATTTTGTGTACCTCTGGGTACGAGTTGTAGAGAGAGAGTCGCAAATCTTGCGATGACTATGGTTATAAATGCCGCTAAAAGCGTATGCATAACAAATATGAACCCGTGACTATCTGACAAAACACCAAAAAAAGTAAATACCTCTTGCATAGACAACCCTTATAAAAATTTGCACAATTGTATCGAAAAAGCTTTAAAATGAGCTTATTAGGCGATCTTCTCTTGCCCAAGCCTATAGAGAGCAAAGTCATATTTGACCGGATCACTCCTATCAAACTCCCTCAATTTTTCCGTCAACTCAAAAGCGGCTTTCAAATCGGGAGTACCTCTTGTTAAAAGTCCTACTCTCCTTGAAACATGAAAGGTGTGGGTATCAAGAGGTATGATAAGATCAGCCCTATCAACTCCGCTCCAAAGTCCCATATCAAGAGAGTCTTTTCTCACCATCCACCTAAGGTACATATTCCACCGCTTATAGGGCGAAGTAGAGCGATTTGTCGGGGCTTTTGAGAAGAAAAAGTCATATCCGTGACTCTGATACGGATTTAACTCTCTAAGCGCAGCTATCAGACTCCTCAACCCCTCTAGTACTAGATGCTCTTTTTGATACCCCTCTAAAAACTTCTCATTGAGACTAAAGCTCTCTTTTGCCCTCTTAAGTGTGATAAATATCTCCATCAAATCTTTAGCGTTTTGAAATCTATAGTAGTGCTTAGATAGTGCCTTTTTTATCTCCGCTTCCTCTTTATCAAGCAGTGAAAAATCCAAAGCGTTCAAAAACTTTACAATGAGCTTTGCATTGCCATACGCAAAGAGTGCACATAGAAGCGAAATATACTCATCTTCATACGCTTTAGCAACCATAATAGGATCAGGTCTCTCATCACACAACTCATCGGCTCTATCTCTCTGCGCAACCTCCGCATCTAAGCGCTCTTTTAGTAAACAAAAATCTTTAGGAGACAAAGCTCTCCTTTTGATTTGAAACTTGCTGCAGATAATCGGAGATATTTGAGAGAGAGTAGATCACTAAAAATATCATCAAACCCGGAAAGAAACTCACCCACCATGCGATACTAACGACATCTTTACCCTCGCTTAAGATGGATCCCCACGAAATATTCGGCGGCATGATACCGATACCTAAGAAACTAAGTCCACTCTCAGCCAGTATCGCTCCTCCTACTCCAAATGTAAAAGCGATCAAAAATATAGGAGCCAAGATCGGAGTAAAGTATTTTAAAATAATCTTTAACTTTGAAACTTTTGAGAGCTTTAGTACTTTGATATAGGGTTTATTGGCTATGGCAAAACTCTCACTTCGTATCATTCTCGCCATACCCATCCAACCGGTGATAGAGATAACTACTATGAGTACCAATGCTGAAGCATTCATGTATGAAATCAATGCTAAAAGCAAAAAGAAGGTCGGGAAAGTTAAAAAGAGATCTATCATCAAGATAACAAACTTATCTATCCACCCTTTGAAAAATCCGGCACTCACACCGATAATCAATCCCAAAAGAGATGCAATCAGTGCCGAACCGACTCCGATGATGAGAGAGACCTTACCACCCTCTATCACCCTTGCTAATAGATCTCTACCAAGCCTATCCGTTCCAAACGGATGCTCAAAAGATGGTGGGAGCAGGATAGCATTTTTATCCAACTCAAATGGACTCACACCATAAAAATATGAACCGAAAAATGAGATAAGAACTATCAACAAGAGTAGTACTAAGCTAAAATATGGAACTCTCAACTTCCCCCTTTTGTCGTTTAAGAGATTATATCAGTTGGAGTATAAAAGTACAAAAGGGAGTGGCGAATACCTAAATCCACCAATAGTCTAAACTACTCTTCTCCAAGCTCTTCTCTTTTAAGCTCTTCTATACCCTCTTCTAGGATCCCGATGAGTATAGCACTCGCTTTTTCTCTATCAAGCTCCGGTACATCCCAGTCGGTTATCCTCATATTTGCTTTATACAAAAACTTAAGTTCATTAATGATCTCATCTTTTCTACTAAGTAACTCTTTCTCTACCGCATCCATATCTCTTCTCTTTGTATCTTCTTGGGCTAGCCACTCATTGGCATCCTCTATATTTTCAAAATACTCTATCTTGGCGCCGGTTAACCAGCTAAACCAGTCAGAGATCTTAACCATATACTTTTGCCACTTTTTATTTCCAACCCATGCGATCTTGGTGAACTCTTTTGCATGTTTGATGCCGAATTTCAAGTCATCCCATGCAGCTTCAGGCTCCCAACCTTCAAAATCTCTCGCATCTATAAGCGCTTTGATTTTCGGCTCTTTGATACCGACGAGTGCATTTTCTATGACAGGTATAAACACTTCATAATCTTCACGCGTAAGCTTACCGTGGATATTCATCCTTAGTACCAACTCATCCCCTACTCTCCCTATACCGACAGTTAATGCCTTTGTTTTCATTTTCTTCTACTCCTTTTTAACCCATATCTCGGGTTGATGAGAAAATTATACTTCTTTTAGGGAAATTAGGGTGCAACTTAGCTTGCATATAAACTATAGTAAGCCTAACTCCTTTAGTATCGGAAGCATCTCTTGGCTGATCTCTACCAACTCCTCCCAGATAATTCCCTCCGCCTTGTCCTCCATATACCACTCTTTGATCTTTTGGAGTGTTTGACTCTTCTCCTCATCACTCAGTTTTATACTTGATTTTACCGCATCCTCAACTTTTTCAAGATGTTTTAGATTGCTTTTGCTCATGATCATCTCCTTGATTATAGAGTCAAAAAATCATAACATAATATACCGTCAAAAGATAGCAACCTTAGTGTCATATATCACTTTTATGTTAAAATACCATATGAAAACCAAAACCCGTCTTCTTATCCTATTTTTATTTGATTTGATATTGGTACTATGGGGTGCCTCAGTCGCATTTGTAACTTTCTTTATCGAATCCAATGTACTTATCTTCCCTACCGAAAATGTTAGGCTTCTTTTGATACTTTTTATTCTCTTTGCAGTTACTTCACTCGCGGGGTTGATCTATGCGATATTGAAAAATCAAAAGATCTATCTCAAACTCTTCTCAACTTTGCAAATTATCGTTTTTATCATGTTGGAAAGCGGAAAAGCTATTTTTGGGTAAAAATTTTCATTTTAAGTTCATATTTACTTAAAAAGTTATATAATTAACTAACTAGTTAATTAAAAGGTTTGTTATGACAAAAAAGATACAAAAACGAGATGCAGAGGCTTCAAAAAGAAGTATCGTACTAAGTGCTATAAAGCTATTTTCTACAAGGGGTTATGCCGGAACATCTATGGATGAGTTAGCTAAAGAGTGTGGATTAAATAAAGCGATGATCTTCTACTACTTCAAAAACAAAAAGGGACTTTATGAAGCGGTGATGGAGGAGATATTGCAAGAGATATACAAAGCTATCACACAAAAGATCAGCTCCTCTACAAGTGCGGAAGTACAGCTTGAAACATTCATCAAAACTTACGGCACATTTGCCTGCTCTCACCCCTATCTACCGGCACTCTTACTCAAAGAGTTAAGCGATAGCGGAGCGGTATTGCCACAGCAACTTTTTAAATCAATGAGAAAGCTTTTTGGACTATTTAGCGATATATTGCGTCGTGGTGAAAAGGAAGGAGTATTTAAAAAAAGTATGCCGATGGTGCTCTATTTTATGGTGATAGGCTCACTAAATCTCATCGTAACAACCAAGCCACTTCGACAAAAAGCGGCAAAGCTTGATGACATAGAGTTGGATACTTGCAGTGAGTGCGAGATAGAGGATATTTCCAATTATGTCACTTCAAATATACTATTAGTACTAAAGCCGTTTTATAAAGAATAACTGAAACGGCAGAAAAAAAGATAAAAATATATAGGTAGTGTGTTTGATCCTTGAAGTGCTCTTTAGAAAGCAAGAGCACTTTGAAGATGAAACAAAGGTTTCAT
>JALWLO010000113.1:0-408 GCA_027084135.1 Campylobacterales bacterium
GCTTTTGCTTCTGCTTCCGCCTTTGCTTTTGCTTCTGCTTCTGCCTTTGCTTTTGCTTCTGCCTGTGGTGTTTTTGTTTCTTTTGCTATATCTATCCTTTCATGTAGTTATTTTAAGATAAAGGCTTAAAGCCCGGTCAAAATCCTGCCTGATGTATCCTCAAGGACATCAAGCCCCGCAATTCTAAACTTACTATCTACTCTGTAAGAGAATGAGGTTTGTTTAACAATCTCCCCTATTGTAAGTCTTACGGGTATCCTCATAACTGCACTATCTTCATGAGTAGAATAAGCAACAGTCTTAGAAACACCGCCAACATCTTCCGCTCTAAAAGATACTACAAAGCTAACATCAGGGAAATTGTCTTGAAGTGCTTTAAGCACAGTAGATGACCCCGCAGCACTATTG
>JALWLO010000113.1:418-874 GCA_027084135.1 Campylobacterales bacterium
GTCCCAAGTAACCAATCTCGTCTACTTTTTGGTTATAAGCTTTGTTGTGTGTAGCTACATATCTTTGTACTAAGTTGATATTTTGTAATTCAGCTTCTTTTATCTCGTCATCAGACCAGATTGAATGAGCTTCTTTTGCAAATACTTTTATAAAAGTATCTTCGGCACTTAGAGCTATTCTACCTTTTCCACTTGTTAGTTCGGATGCATCCGCAAACTCACCTTGCTCTTCAACTCTTAGGGATTGTATTCTTCTCGCATATCCTCCCGTATTATCTACGGTAATGCCACTATTAACAAACGAAAGCTCCGGATATTTTTTCTCAAATATTTTAGGATTTACCGCTGTTAAATTTCTCGCAAGAATGACACCGCTCGCACTATCCTTGAACTCTGCGGAGTTCGCACTATCTACAAAAGCTTTAAACCTGTCTAAATCATATAGTTGTCCTATTT
>JALWLO010000113.1:884-2575 GCA_027084135.1 Campylobacterales bacterium
ATTTTCATCTTTACCCCTTATTTTATTCTTACTGACCATACATCAGTATCGATTTGTTTGTAAAAATAGCCATCTACTGCAATATTGTCAACTGCAGTTGTGCCGTCAGATGCCAAATCTGTTGCATGATTTGTTGCTTTCCCCCACTCGGTTGTAGCCACATCGGTATTGTTGTAAACATAAACCGGATCAAACTTGTTTATAGTAAGTCCCGGAACTACATCGACAGTAACAATGCCCGCCTCTATAACATCCACGCTGTTTGCATTTGCGGCAGTATAAGCTCCGGCATCCTCGATAGCCCCTGTCACATCTCTTTTTACAACACCGGCAATAGTAGGAGTAGCACTACCGTCCACCAACTCAAGACCTTTTGAGGTAGTGTTGTATTTTGCAAACAACCCACCTTTAATCCCTGCTTCAAAAGTAGTATATGATGATACTACGCCCACATCTCCGATTATTTCACCTGAGCCAACTTTGTTAAGCTCGTCAGTTCTTACGCCTGTAAAAGCCATTATATCTCCTTGTCTTTTAGTTTATCAAATTCACAAGTAGCATCTGCAAAATTTGAATAGTTTTCTATCTTTTTGAGCATCTTAAATGCCACCGCCAATTCCTCATCCTTAAACTGATCCGCTGTTTGAGTCGCCAAAGTGTCTCTCATAATTGTATGAGTATCCTTGCTAAAGTCGTAATCCTCATCTAAAAAGTTTTTAGCCTTTAAGATAACATTTACTCTTTCATCTGCAAATCTCATAACTGCGTCTTTAAACTCCTGTGAGTCCTTGAAGTCTTTTTTGTCTTCTTCAGGGGTATCTTCCGCTGCTTCCTCTTCCGGAGTTTCCTCTGCCGCTTCCTCCTCAGGAGCTTCCTCTGTTTCCTGCCCGTTTGGAGTATTAGCTCTCGCTACATTTATAGCCTCTTCTAAAGCAGGTATCAATTTTGCAAGATCATCTATATTCATCAGCTTAATAGCTTCTGGCAAATCTTTTACAACCTCAGATATTCGTTGTATATTGACAGGAGTTTCTCCTGCATCCTTAACAACTTCCTCTTCTGTATTGACATCTTTTTTGTCGTCCATATCCATCCTTTCATCATTAAATTTGCATACTGTACCACATCTTCCTTTTTCAACTATTGCAAGATGATGAGGAACAATATTAACCTGTTCAAAATCGTATAAGTCGTGGTCTTTAGTCTCTGCAAAATATCCAAGACTTAATTGATTTTTTCCGCCATCTAATTTTACCATATTTTTTGCCATTTTCAATCTATTTTTAATAGCGATAGTTGATTGTAACGCTTTATTGTCGTATTTTATAATCTCACTATCGTCTATAAAACCCATTATTTTGGCTTTCGGAATGTCTTTTAACTCTACATGACCATCTGTAACGGGTATACCTTTTAACGTGTCTTTTATAGCCTTAATAGTTTCAGGACTTCGATATATTTTAAATGTTTTATTAAAAGGCTCCAACCCAAGCTCTATACCTGCATATTCTTGTATTCCGTCTCTTACAGATATTACCATCTTTTCGCCATCAAAAGTGATATTATCCATAAAAAGCATTTTTTTCATTTAGTTCTCCTTTTAATCAAACTCTACTACATAAGTAGCATAGCAACGACAATTAATCTCTTCACCAGGCTTAATCGTTAAACCATCACAACTACTATATAAC
>JALWLO010000114.1 GCA_027084135.1 Campylobacterales bacterium
CAACGTTCCCCAAAGAGAACTCTATGGATTATCTGGTAAGAGTCTGGCTGCCGCAAAAGCAGATCGATGACTTTAGCACGATTCTGAACACCCTTATCGACACGCCAAAAGGGAAAATTCCGTTAAGTAAAATCGCAAAACTAAGCTCTAGTAAAGAGCCAAGCACCATCACAAGAGACGGCTTGAACTATACTTTGGAGATTTATGGAAACCGCGAAAAAGCGGCGATTTCACATATCATGGCAAACTTGAGAGAACAACTTGAAAAAGTGCAGCTCAATCCCCATGTCGAGATAGAGCAGATCGGAGAGGAGAAGCAGTTCAAAGCTTCGGCAAGCCGTATGATTGGAGCGATTATCGTTGCGGTATTGCTGATACTCTTTACACTCATCGGCATGTTCCATTCGATTAAGATATCGCTGATGATACTCTTTTCGATCCCTTTGACGATTATCGGAGCATCGTGGACAATGCTGGCGATCGGTTACCATGTCTCCATGCCTGCGATGATGGGCTTCATGCTGCTTTCGGGGATCATCGTCAACAATGCCATTTTGCTGATTCACTTCGCGCTGGAACAGATCAAACATGGGATGAAGAAAAAAGATGCGATGCTGGAGTCGATCAAAATTAGAACCAGACCGGTACTCATGACGGCATTTGCCGTATCGGTGGGTATGCTGCCCGTCGCTCAGGGATCGGCTATCGGTCTGGAGAGACTTGCACCGCTTGGAGCTGTGGCGATCGGTGGATTGATAGTGGGAACATTGATGACGCTAATCTTTATTCCGATCGGATTTATCTGGCTGGTAGATGAGAAGCGTGTATTGGAAGAGTAGTTTATATAGAGTTAATTTCAAAAGGATAAAATTTGGGTTTAAAAAGGAGAAGAGTTATGAAATTAAAAAAGAGTTTTTTAGTGATTGTTTCATTAGCAAGTGTAGTTTATGCGAAGCCAAACGGCGAGGAGTTACTAAAGAGTAAATGTTTGAGCTGTCATACTATGAGTCGTCCACAAGATATAAGTAAACTTGTTGCACCTCCTATAATGGGTGTTATGAGGCATATCAAAACAGCTTATCCTGATAGAGAAAGAGCTATTGAATTTATCAAAGATTATGTATTGGAGCCAAACAAGGAGAAGGCTCTCTGTTTACCTCAAAAGATTAAAAAATTTGGTCTCATGCCTTCACAAAAAGGAAATGTCTCAGAAGAGGAGTTAGATAGTATAGCTTCATGGATGGTTGACAATTTATCACCAAAGGGTATGATGGGACATGGTAAACATAAAATGATGCGAGGAAAATAGAGATCTATGGCAAATATACTGCTCCTTGAAGATGATATTCAACTAAGTGATACCATCAAACAGTTTTTGGAGCATTCGGGATATAGAGTATATCCCGCTTATGATGCTTTTGGTGCGAAAGACATTGTATATGAAAAAAGTATCGACTTGATGCTTCTGGATGTCAAAGTACCCAATCAAAACGGTTTTGATTTTTTAAAAGAACAACGAGAGAGAGGGGATACAACGCCTGCTATCTTCATAACTTCATTGAATGCGATAGATGATGTTACCAAAGGCTTTGATGCCGGGTGTGATGATTATGTTCGCAAACCATTTGCACTCAAAGAGCTTTTGGTTAGAGTTGAGTCACTGATAAAGAGAAACTACGGCACAAAAGGTGATAGAGTTGATTTGGGCAACGGTTACAAGTTTGATATAAAAGGGCTCTTTTTAGAAAAAGATGGCAAAAAAGTTGCACTAAAAACAAAAGAGAGCAGACTTCTCTCTCTTTTTCTAAAATATCCAAACCAACTCTTAACTTATGAGAGAATCTATGAAGCACTTTGGGACTTTAGTGAAACACCTAGCCAAGGTAGCTTACGATCTTATGTAAATACTTTACGAAATATATTGGGCAAGGATAGTATAGAGACTATCAAGCAGACGGGCTATCGATATGTTAAGCAGTGAAAAACGCTCTTTAGTTAGATTTTTAGTGATCTATCTTAGTACTACTTTTGTACTTTTTGCATTAGGGGCTTATATCTTTTACAACTTTCAAAAACATCAAATTATCGATAGTCAAAATGATAAACTTAAACTAAAAGCGGAGCATTTGGTTCAAAAATTGAGAGAGATCCATCAAACCTTTGACAAACCACTAATCTACCCAAATGACCCCTCTTTTGACTCAGCTATCTATAATCTTAACAAAGAGTATATATTTGGAACATTTCATCCCAAAGAGGTTAAATGGGATAGAGAGTTTTATCGAAGTGGAGATAAGCTATTTTACCTATATCATATGCAACCGTACTATCTAGGTTCAGCCTACCTTATAGTCTCTCAAGCACTCAATCAAAAGCCACTTAATGAGTTGGTCAAGATGTTAGTACTATTTTTGATAGGTGCCGGAGTATTGTTTACACTTTTGGGATTTTTCTTGGGTCGCCTCTTTACAGCACCTATGAGAAGATCCATCGAGTTGATGGATAGGTTTATAGAAGATACCACACATGAGCTAAATACACCTATTAGTACTATATTAAGT
>JALWLO010000115.1 GCA_027084135.1 Campylobacterales bacterium
AAAAACTTCCTCAGTATGAATTTTCGATAAATGTAACTTTTGAGGATTGCTTAGATAGAGAGATATCAAGCTATATATTAAAAAAATTGAGAAAATTTCCGCATCCAAAACAAGTTATATTTGAGATTACAGAATCTGAAGAGATTAAGGATTATAAAATCTTAGATGAGTTTATTAAAAGTGTTAAAGGATATGGAGCTAAAATCGCTATAGATGATTTTGGAAGCGGTTATGCAAATTTTGAGTATATCTTGAATATAAATCCTGATTTCATTAAAGTAGATGGAAGTCTTATCAAAAATATAGATACAGATCATAACTCTCGTGTTATTACAGAGGCTATAATCGCATTTTCTAAGAAGCTCGGTACTAAAACAGTCGTAGAGTATGTTCATAGTGATACAGTCTATCAAATAGTTAAAGCTATGGAGGCAGACTATTCTCAAGGTTTTTACCTTGGAGAGCCAAGTCAAAATATCACTGCTCTTGAAGAGTTGGTCTCCTCAAAAGAGAAGGATGTAGTTAAATCTTCTTCTTAAGATCTCCGTGATAGACGATATCTTTTGCATCTATGGTATCGTCATTGAGCATCGCAGGTACCGGTTCTTGGTCTTGAAGTTTTTTGATTTCTCTATCAAGCTCCTCTTCTGAGTAGCTCATCATCATCTCCGCGCTGATAACATTTTCGAGAGATTGGATGATCTTTAGCTTTTTGATCTCCTCATCGACATTTTCGCCCTCGATCGTGAGTATGATCTTACCCTTATCCTTGTCGTGAAAGTGATAATCACAAAATGTTGCATTTTGCACAATCTCTAAAATACCATCGATATGCTCAGGTTTTGCTTGTACTACGATACTGGATATATTCATATTAGCTCCTTTATTGTTTTGTTAAATCCCAAAGCATTACCGTATCATCATCGCTTGATGATACCAAATGATCCTCATCTATAAAGATAATGTTGTTTAGTGTACTATTTTGTCCCTTTAGGGTAGCGATTTTACTTTTAGTACTAAGATGATATACGCTTATGTCATTGTTTTCATTCATTGCCCATGCCCCTCTCTCTGCACTTGGACTAAGGGCGGTGGCATATATCAAAAAAGAGGCTTTTATGTAGTCTCCTTTGCCGCTATCAATATCAAACAGACTTGCTCGCCTATCTTGTCCGGCTCCGGCTACTTTTCTCTTTTTAAATGCTACTTTATAGACATTATCGACATGAACACCTTTGAGCTCTTTTACTACTTTACCCTTTTTGGGATCAAATAGGTAAATGATACCGCTCTCACAACTAGATGCCACTAAGCTTTTATCCTCATTTAGGGCAAAATCACTAAATTTAGATTCACTGAGTTGAACCCTATATAGCTCCTTTTTCTTGTTTATATCATAAAGAGCCAACTCATTGCTAAGATATCCGAAGAGTATGTGATCTTTGTCAATAAACCTCGCTTTGATAACAGTAAGCTGATCTTTAGATGATATGATCTGCTTAGGCTTATCGCTATTTGCCTCCAATATCCAGACATTTGTATACCCGCCCTTTCCGCTATCGCTAACTAGTAGGTATCTGCTATCTATCTTATCAACGCTGGCAACTCTAGTGTCTATAAGATCCCCCATAAAGTCTTTGATCTTTGGTAGCTGAATCTCTTTTGTGATTTTAGCCTTTTTTAGATCATAAACTTGCAGTTTGCCCTTATCTGTACCGACTACTATCTCGTCTCCTCTTAGTACCATATCTTTGACAATACCGTCAAATTTTATCTCTTTTGAGGGTTTCATAACAGCGGCACAGAGAGTAAATGTAAAGATAAGTGTAAGATATATCAATTTCACACGACTTCCTTCTCAAGGTACTCGAGTATGAAGTGAGCGATCTCCTCTTCGTTAAGGTCACTCCATACGCCATAATTGTCAATATCGTTATCGATAAAGTTTGTAAACTCTTTTGAGTTTGAGATTTTTTTCAAGATCTTCTCCATACCCTTGTCACCCACTACCTTTTGTATCTTCTCATCGATATAAATGATATAGTTGTAGTCTTCCGGTGAAAAGATATCAAACTCTTCGCTATCAATATCATCATAATTTTCATCGACAACCACTAGATTGTGCAGATCAAATACTCTCTCCCCACTCTCTTCTATTTTAGAGATAAGTTTAGGATATCTCTCCTTTAGTACCATCATTCTCCTCCCGTTGGTTTTGTATCACTTCATAAGATATCGCTTTAGTCGGGCACCTACTGATGCAAAATCCGCATCCGGTACATTTATCATCATCTATGACAGGATTGAATAAGCCGTTAAAGAGTATAGCATCATCTATACACGGCTCTTTACAAGAGAAACATATCGTTTGATTGTGAGCCAAGCATGATGCCGGTTCTATGATAAATCTAGCCCAAATCTTCTCTTGACTATTTTTAGAGATATCAAGTACCCCTTTTTGACATGCATCAGCACACGCATCACAAAATGTACACCCACTCTTTGAAAAGTTTAGAGTGGGGGTTTTGTCAGCTTGTATGATGATAATCTCCTCTTCACAATGAGTCTGACACGCTTTATCTTCACACTCCGGACACTCACTCAAAAAAAGAGACTCATCCCAACAGTAGGGAGGTCTTACGGCTAAGACCTCCCTCTCTTTTGAAATACTACTTTTAAATTTTGTGAAAAACTCTCTCCTACTTACCATGCTATTGTATATCAACTCCTTCATTTAAAACATCGATGAAGTTTGATTTATGTTTTGCATCGGCTGATCTAAACTCAGGTTGAAAATTATTGGCTACTGCCGGTGGAATATCCGCTTGAGGCGCGTGGCATTGTGAACAGTTAAATCTACCTTGGTAGAGTTTATCTTGCTTATGAACTACCACTTTGACATCACTTGTATTGGTGATAGTTTTCCCCTCTTTGATAATTTTACCGCTTGCATCAAGTTTTGTTTTCGGTCTAAAGTTTGCAAAGTGAGACGGCGGTATAGGGGTTGCACCCATACTTTTGGCAACATTTGGCATGTGGCATCCAAGGCATGCATTGTTGTTTTTGGTGATAGGAAGCAGTCCCTCTACACTATGAGGTATCATAGGTGGTGCATTTTCATAGCTCCTCTCAAATCGCTTAGAACTTCCTGGTGCTTTTGCCGCAAATTTACCCTCATCAGGTTTTACATTCGATTCTGAATAGAGGTCAGTTTTTCTCAAACCTAACGACTCTTCACTAATCGTCCCCGCTGCATATACCATAGAAGCAGCTGCGATAAGTGAAAGTATCGTGATGAACTTTCTATTTTTTTTCATCATTATCTCCTTTTGTTAACTTTTTACTCAATATAGAAAAGCTTAACGCATCGTCGTTGCACACATCGATGCACCTTCCACAATTAGTACACTCTTTCATTAAAACTCTCTCGCTCTTTTTCCCTATCATATGTAAAACTTGACTCTCAGGACAGACCTTTTTGCACTTCATACAGAGGGTGCAGTTTTCGTGATGATGCTCTACGCTCAGAGGAGCATATTTGCCTATAATCGCATAAGTTGCTCCCAATGGACATAGATGACCGCACCAGCCGTTTTTGGTAACAAAGAGATCAAAAAGAAATATAGCCGCTAAAACACCGATACCGCTACCTACACCGAAGATGATATTTCTATGCATAATCGTAATAGGTGAGAGAACCTCAAATGCACCGTATCCCACGATAAACGAGATGATAAGTGCTAGTACTAAAATATAGTATCTTGCATTTCTTGAGATCCAAAATTTTCTCTCTACCTTATCAAGATACAAAAACCTTCTAAGCCATGCCGCCAAATCGGTTATGAGATTTACGGGACACACCCAGCTACAAAATGCCCTACCGCCTATCAAACCGTAAAATAGAGTAATAATAAGGGCACCAACAATCACATTAACTCCTAACAGTGCACCGGCAAAGAGCATCTGCAACACGGCAAAAGGATCAGCAAGCGGAATAACTCCAAAGATGGAAGAGCTAGAGAGTGTACCTCTTAATATCTTCCATCCATAAACATTTCCCGCAAAGTACAAAAAGAGTAGCGAAAGTTGTACCACTCTTCTTAGTACTAAATATTTATAGTTACTCCACTTCATCTAAAAATCCTCTAAACCTTGGTTGAGATAGTCAACCGGTTTTTTTGAACTTCTCTCATCATGAGTCGTTACATCTTCGTTGACTTTATTTTGGATTCTTGCCTCATCTTTCTTGTCCCAACCTTTGACATAGTGATCTCCCGGGCGTCCTAGAGCATATTCACGAGGTAGGACAAAGATGGCGGCTTTTTCAGTAACACAAGCTTTCTCACATAGACCGCAGCCTGTACAGCTATACATATTGACAACCGGTCTTAAAAAGGCGTGTTTGCCTGTTCGCTCATTTTTGGCATACTCTAGTTTGATGGCATCATCCATTAGTGGGCAAGCTCGATAACAGGCGTCACACTGGATACCCCAAAATGCGATACAAGCATTTGGGTCAACAACCGCTAAGCCCATATCGATAAGCTTTGGATCAAGTTCACCTTTTTTGTTGGTGACTTTTGTGATATCGAGTGCATCTGTCGGACAAGCTGGAACGCACGGTATATCATCACACATATAGCAAGGAACCTCTCTCGGTATGAAATACGGTGTTCCTATCATGACATCATCACCGGCTTTTGCCATCTTTAGAGTAGCGGGTCGCTGCTTTCCGTTTTTGTCTCTATTTTGCGGACGGTTAAAGCATGCTTCACTGCATAGTCCACATTTGATACAAGTTTTAACAAACTCCTCTTCATTAAGTGCTGCGGGAGGTCTAAGAGTCAGTGGAGAGCTTTTAGCTTTGTCGGCATAACCTGCCCATAGCAAGCCACCCATCGCTCCAAGACCGATATTTTGTGCCATCAGTGTGAAAAACCTTCTTCTTTCACTCACTTCTGGCTTCTTTTTCTCTCCCACTACACTCTCCTTTGATTATGCTTTATAGAGTTTAACCGCACACTTTTTATAGTCGGTCTGTTTACTCATAGGACAAGTCGCGTCAAGTGTCACTTTGTTGATAAAGACCTTCTCATCGAACCATGGAACAAATACCAATCCTTGAGGCGGTCTATTTCTTCCTCTGGTCTCGACTCTTGCTTTGACTTTTCCTCTTCTACTCTCTACCCAGATAAGATCACCGTTTTTGAATCCTTTAGCTTTTGCATCTTTTGGATTCATATAACATAGCGCTTCAGGAACGGCACGATAAAGCTCAGGAACCCTCATCGTCATCGTACCGCTATGCCAGTGCTCAAGAACCCTACCGGTACAGAGCCAAGTGTCATAAGTTTTGTCAGGCATCTCCGGTGGATCCATATATGGTCTGGCAAATATCTTCGCTTTGTTAGGAAGCGCTTGTTTACCTTTTGATTTATCAGGTTTTGTCAGTGAACCTTGGAGTAGTTTTTTAGCAAGCGGTCCGTAAAATGCAAAGTCTCCGCCCGGATTTGCTTTTGCCGCATAAGGATCATACTTGACATTAAATCTCCACTGAGTCTCTTTACCGTCAACAACCGGCCATTTGAGACCTCTAACTTTATGATACATCTTAAACGGTGCAAGGTCATGTCCGTGTCCTCTACCAAAATCTGCATACTCTTCAAAGAGATACTCATGGATCATAAATCCATAACCTTTAAAGACTTTACCGTCACTTCCAACGACATTTCTGCTATCGCCGATACACTCTGAGTTATCAAACCCTTTTTGCGGAAAGCTGTTGAGATCGATCTTATATTTTTTCGCTCTCTCATTTGCAAAGAGTATCTCAAACATCGTTGTTTCAGGTTTATAACCCATCGCTTTTGCCGCTTCTCGTACATCCGGAAGTTTTTTACCGTTTCTTAGCGTATATGGACCCCATAGATCATTTACTGTAAATCTCTTACTAAACTCAACCCATTGCCAAGTATCGCTCATCGCATTACCGACCGGCAGTACTTGCTGTCTCCAGTGTTGGGTTCTTCTTTCGGCATTTCCGTATGCACCCCACTTCTCATATATCATTGCTGAAGGCAAGATGAGGTCAGCAACTTTAGCGCTGATTCCCGGATATCCGTCAGAGCAGACAATAAAGTTATCCATTTGCCTTGCTGCTTTGATCCAGTGGTTTGCATTTGCTGAGTCTTGGTATGGATTACAGACATTGATCCAGGCAAACTTAACAACACCATCCTCGATATCTCTATGGATTTTCATGATGTGTTGATTTCCGACTGGATTTAGCGTACCTTCAGGGATATGCCACTTCTTCTCTGCGATCTTTCTATGCTTAGGGTTTTTTACCATAAGGTCTGCAGGAAGTCTGTGGCAGAAGGTTCCAACCTCTCTAGCTGTACCGCAAGCAGATGGCTGTCCTGTTAGTGAAAATGCTCCGTTACCTGGTTTTGCCTGTTTATTTAGCATAAAGTGGACATTGTATGAGAGGGTATTTACCCAAGTACCTCTGGTGTGTTGGTTCATACCCATTGTCCAGAAGCTTACAACTTTTCTATCTTTTTCTATATATAGGTCAGCAAGCATTTTGAGCTTTTTCTTAAAGCTCTCGAGTGACTCGTTAGGATCACCTTTTGCGATCTTTGCAACATAGTCTAATGTATAAGGCTCAAGTGACTTTTTATAATCCTCAAAAGAGATGATCCAGTGCTTGAGAGTTCCCGGAGTATTTTTCATCACATCACCCTCTTTGTATCCATATGGAGCAAGTGCAGGTGCTTCTTTTGCAGAGACCTTTTTCTCCATCTCTTTGTTGATGATCTCCATCTCTTTTGCGGAGTATTTTCCATCTTTGATAGATTTTTCTCCACCTCTTCTCATGCCATAGCCGATATTTACCGGACCAGCTGTAAATACTATGTGCTTTTTAATAAACTCTTGGTCTATCACTTCAGGATGGTTATATACGATCTCATGAGCTATATAATTCCAAATTGCTAAATCAGTATTTGGGGAGAAGATAATGTTAATATCACCAAGATCACAGGTTCTGTGCGTATATGTTTGTATATTGACAACTTTGACTCTCTCTGGATCACTTAACTTTCTATCAGTTACCCTTGACCAGAGTATCGGGTGCATTTCTGCCATATTTGAACCCCATGTTACGATAGTATCGGTTAATTCAATATCATCGTAACATCCACTTGGTTCATCGATACCGAATGTTTGATAAAACCCAACAACCGCGCTTGCCATACAGTGTCTAGCGTTTGGATCGATAGCATTACTTCTAAAACCGGCTTTCATCATCTTTTGTGCCGCATATCCTTCCATAATTGTGTATTGACCGCTGGCAAAAACAGCTACACCCTCAGGACCCTTCTCTTTTAGCGCTTTTTTGGCGTGATACTCCATCTCATCAAAAGCCCTTTTCCAGCTAACTGGTGCAAACTTTCCGTTTTTGTCAAATTTACCGTCTGGTCCTACCCTCAGTAGAGGTTCGGTCAGTCTATCCGCACCGTACATGATTTTGGCGTTAAAATAGCCTTTAATACAGTTTAGCCCTCTATTTACGGGAGCAGCCGGATCTCCCTTCACCGCAACAATTTTGCCATTTTTGGTTGCTAGCATGATTCCGCAACCCGTACCGCAGAAACGGCATGGTGCCTTGTCCCATCTCCACCCCTCTTCAGCTTTGGCGGCATTCGCCTTCACTTCAGAAGGAACCGTGATTCCAACTGCGGCGGCTGCAGCTGCTGCAGCGGAACTCTTGAGAAATTCTCTTCTGTTGATTGACATATATCCTCCTTTAAAATCTATGCTACCACAAAAGGATTTTACTCTTTTTATGTGGATTAAGTATTGATTTGTGTCAATGATTTATATAAGTAAAAAAATATTAATATAAATAAATATTATAAATCAATATAGAGTTTTTTAAGAGCGTCTCTATCCAAGATCGTAATGACATACTTATCATCGATTGAGATGATCTTGTTATGTTTGAGTTTTGTAAGTGTTCTTGAGAGTGTTTCCGCTGAGACATTGATGATTTGTGCGATTTGGTTATTTTTTATCTTTTCAAAGATTTCAGCATTTTCATCGATGAGTTTAGCAACTTTTGCTTCTGAAGTTAAGATCATCTCATGATGTATGACATTTGATAAGATTTTGACTTTTCTTGTGAGTGATTTGATGATTTGCATGGATATTTCAGGATTTTTAAAAAAATCCTCTTCCATATCCTTAAACTCAATCTTTAGTACTGCCCCTTTTGTGATAAATCTGGCACTAGCTGGAAAAGGAATTTGTTCAAAATTTGCCAACTCTCCAACCATTGAAGTAGGGGTAAATTGGTGAATATAGATCTCATGCCCTTTGGAATCTGTTTTGTAGAGTCTTAGTACCCCATCGACGAGTATATAGAGTTTAGTAGGCATATCGCCTTCATAAAATACAAGCTCACCGGCGTTGTAGGTTTTGAAATAGGAGATTCTCTCAAGTCTCTTTAACGCTTGGTCATCTAATGCTGAAAAGAAAGGTATATCTTTGAGTGAATATGGCATGCAACCCCCTAGTGACGGTAAATTATATCATATCTAATATGATGGTTATTTGATAATTGAGATTTATATTTTTCTTATAAGCTAGTTATTTGTTGATAGTGATAGGTGCCGGTTTTCCGATAAAGTATCCTTGTGCATAGTCTATCCCCAAACTCTTCACTTTGTTAAAAACCTCTTCATTCCATACAAATTCGGCAATCGTTTGAATACCAAGCTCTTTGGCAAATGTGATGATCGTTTTGATTACAATCTCACTTTGGCTATTGGTATTGATATTTTTAATTAGGGCACCATCTATCTTGATGTAGTCGATATCTAGCTTAAGGATCTGTTCAAAGTTAGAGTAGCCGCTACCAAAGTCATCAAGTGCAATTTTACAATCATAGCTTTTCACCTTTTTGATAAATGAAGTGACACTCTTATAATTTTTGATCCCATCAGTCTCTAAGATCTCAAATGTGACGAGATGGCTATATGCACACTTTTTGAGTTTATTTATAATAAAAGATGAAATTTTTGGATTTACGATATCCTCTATGGCGATATTGATCGTGATCGGTTTATTGAGCATCTCTAGCCGTTTTAGCGAGTTTGAAATCATCATCTTTGTTAGTTCAGGATAGAGTTTTCCTATTTTAGCGATCTCCAAAAACTCATGCGGCTTTTGGAAAGTATTATCTCTTTTTTGCAGTCTCATAAGTGATTCAAACTTTTCGATTTTATTCGTATTGATGTTAAGAATAGGCTGAAAGAAGGGAATGATTCTATCTTCTATAAGTGCATCTTTGATTTGTGCGTTTTGTTTGATGTGGTTTAAAAACTTCTCCTCTTGGAGTGATTTTTTATTGTAAATTGCATAGGTTTTGTTTGCTTTTTGTGCATTTTTAAGGGCAAGATAGGCATATTTTAAGAGGTCATCTTTACCTCTTGAGACACCGATCGTTATGGATATATCATAGCTTGCACCGTTGATGATAAAGTGCTCTTTGTTTATTTTGTTTGAAAGCTCTTTGAGATAGCTTTGTAGCATTGCTAAAGAGACTCTTGAACTTGTAAATATCGCGAAGTTGTTGTGTTCAAACTTATATAATTTTGCGTTTTTGGTCGGAAGATTATCCTTTAACCATAGTGCAAAGCTTTTTAGTAGTTCATATCCTGTATCGATACCAAATATCTCATTGATCTCCTCGTAGTTATCGATTTGTAGATAGATCAGTGTCCAGGCATGAGTGGAACGTTTTTTATCCAGTTTCTCCATATCATCAAGGAGTTTAAGCCTCGTAGGGAGGTTTGTTAACTGATCTTTTAAGAGTTGATTTTTCAACTCCTCTTGTGTTTTGATATGGGCTGTGATGTCATTGCAAATCATAATATACTCCAGCCCCTTTACATATGTGTGACCAAGTCGATATACAAATATGTCGAGATAGAGTCTCTTTTTTGCACTGTTAAACTCTATCATACTACTAAATGCTTTTCCCTGCTTGATACTATCTTTTAGCTTCTCTATCTTGTTAGTACTAGTTGAACAGTTATAAAGTAGATCAAAAATATTTCCTTCAAACTCCCCGATCAAATCTATCAATTCATCGCTCATGTGAGTAATATTGAAGTTTTTATTAAATTTTAGGTAGGCACCCATATCGTCTGGTTCAAATTTACAATTTTGAGATAACTCTCTTTTTAACTCAAAATTTCTATTTTTGGTTTCGATGAGTTTATAAAATAGATAGAGAATAGGTGTGAGTAGTAGTATTAAAGATCTGCTTTCTAGCTCACTAGATGTGTAAAATAACAGTAAAAAAGATGTTGATATAAGTGAGAAGAGAAGATATTTAAACCACTTATCACGCTGTATTATATTTAATAACAACAATATTCCTTAATATTAAATTTAAAACATATTATAAAAATAAAACTTAATAAAAGATTTAAAGAATTAAATATTTAGATTAATTTTTCAAAAAGAGTGAATATACTATATAAATATTACTTGTAATAACATTAAGTAAAATATACATATGAGCGTCTAAGGGTAATTCGAAGTAAATTAATCTACTTTAAAGCTTTTTTTTGTAAAATGAGCGCCCATAATTCACACACACCAATCCTTGAGAGGTTGTAATCTTAAAGATTATTGATGGGTGTGGAGGCTAAACCAAATTATGACAAGGAGAACTTTATGGTAACAATGAAAGACCTATTAGAGTGCGGTGTGCACTTCGGGCATCAAACAAGAAGATGGAATCCAAAGATGAAACCCTATATC
>JALWLO010000116.1 GCA_027084135.1 Campylobacterales bacterium
AAGTAGATGATAGTGATGTAGCCACATTACAAAGTATTGAACTTGAAGAGGCAAAGAGAGAGAATGAGTACTTAAAACAGAGGATCATAGAGCTTGAAAATGAGTTAAAAAAGGTTCAAAAAGTTTCTTTAGGCTCACAAGAGATTGTTCAAATGCAAAGCAATCAACTCAAATCTAACATCATAGATATCCAGTCACATATGGCTGAATCGGTCGAATCATCAAAACAGGCAAACAAAAAAATGCAAGAACTCCTAGAAAACATCCGACACTCAAGCGATAAAACCGACTCTATCGCAAATACTTTACAAGAGCTTTACAGCTTCTCAAACGACTCTATGCAAACGGTTGAGACACTCTCAAGCAGAACGAATGATGTTGGCTCGGTACTAGGTCTCATCAAAGATATATCTGATCAGACCAATCTACTTGCTCTAAACGCAGCGATAGAGGCGGCAAGAGCGGGAGAGCACGGCAGAGGTTTTGCGGTCGTTGCGGATGAAGTTCGGAAACTTGCTAACCAAACCGACAAAGCGGTTGCGGAGATAAATGTCTCACTTCAAACGATGAAGCAAGATGTAATAAGTATAAATGAGCAGTTTTCGCAAGTTCTATCAACTATTTCAGACTCAAATAGTTTTATAGAAGAGTTAAACGCTATCCTCAAAGAGAATACTGAAATCATGGCTGAAACATTAACATATAACAACCACATAAATGATAGAGTCTTTATGACACTGGCAAAGATAGACCATGTCCTTTGGAAAATCAACACATACCTATCCGCTTATACGAAAAAAGAGCAGTTTAAGTTTGTCTCTCATGAAAATTGTAGACTCGGTAAGTGGTACGAAGAGGGTGACGGCTACCAATACTTTAGAGATAGACCAAGCTTTAAAGCCTTAAAAAATCCTCATGCAGATGTCCATAATGCAACTCACGGGGTATTTGATGAGATCAAAAAAGATGATGCAGACTATAAAATACTGAAAGATTCACTACATAAAATGGAAAAAGCCAGCGACAAAGTCTTTGAGATACTTGATAAGATACTTCGTGAAGAGGGAACACAAAAAGCTTAAGCCCCTCTTAAAGATAAAAATATTATACTTCATCCCTACACAAATAAAGGAAAGATAAATCCCCAAAAGATTTTATCGTTACAAAAAGAGGAGAACCTGATGGAGAAGATTAGTAGTATTATAGAATCCATTGCAAACGAAAAAGGTTTAGAGCCGCAAATAGCCCAAAATGCTGTTAGTACTGCATTGATAAATACCGCAAAAAGAATTTTTGGGGAAGAGTATAAATATGCAGTTGAAACTGATCAAGAGAGTGGCGAGTTGGCACTATTTCAAAAAGTACAAATCGTAGAAGATGATAGTGCAAAACTGGAAGAGGAGGGAGCGAAAGAGAGATATCTGCCTATCTCCAAAGCAAAAGAGCTAGATAGTGAGCTAGAGGTCGGGGATGAATTAACCTATAAAGTGGATCTCAATGATATGGGAAGAACAGCGGCAAGCATCCTCTATAGAGAGCTAGAATACCACATCCAAAGAGAGGTAGCCCAAAAAACTTATGAGAGTTATCAAAAAAAGGTGGGCTCTATCATCTCTATCATCGTGACAAGAGTGGACGATAATGAAAATACTTACGGCGAGTATCGAGAGATCAAAGCGATACTTCCTATGAAAAGCAGAATCAAAGGGGAGAAGTTCAAAGTTGGAGATACCGTCAGATGTATCATCAGAAGAGTCTATATCGATAAAAAGTTGGGGATGATCGTAGAGCTTTCCCGAACCAGTCCGAAGTTTTTAGAGGAACTTCTAAGGCTTGAGGTGCCTGAAATCGCAGACGGAAATGTCATCATCCACAAATCAGCCAGAATCCCGGGGGAGAGAGCAAAAGTAGCGCTATCATCCATTTCACCGAATATCGACCCTGTAGGCGCTACAGTCGGTACGAAGGGTATCAGAATCAATGCCGTCAGCCAAGAGTTAAACGGTGAAAACATCGATTGTATCGAATATTCGGCGATACCTGAAAAGTATGTCGCAAGAGCCCTCTCACCCGCTATCATCTCTGATGTAAAAATAGAGGGGGATAAAGCGATCGTCTCTCTTGCAAGCGACCAAAAGTCCAAAGCGATAGGAAGAAGCGGCATCAATATCCGTTTAGCCTCTATGTTAACCGGATATGAGATAGAGTTAAATGAACTAGAGGGAACAGCAACCCCGACACAAGAGTCTGAACCGGAAGAGAAAACAAAAAGTACAGATGCCCTCAAAAGCCTCTTTGGGGAGAGCTAGTACTACAAATTATTTAATCTTGATTAATAAATTTTTATTATCATTCTCCTATGAATCAAATTTGCATTAGATGTGTTGGCGCTCGGTAGTAGTAGTGTTGAAGAGAAGCGCAGGCATAGCCAGAGGCTATGTTGAGCACTCTCTTCAATGCTAATGCTGCCGATGGTCAATACAGATAATGTACTTGCTAATATAAATTTTGAGTTAATT
>JALWLO010000117.1 GCA_027084135.1 Campylobacterales bacterium
CCATCGCAAAATCGAAGAAACTGGGTGTTGGCATTGTTCACTCTCCTTCTCTTTCTATGTTACTTTATTTTAACATTTATTGGTTGGTTTTTCAGAGGACTCAATTCGAAATTGAAAGATAAATATACTACTTCTCGTTCTATTTATATGCCTCTTCAAGGTTATAAATATAGTTTTGAGGGTGTAGCTTTGCACGAGTTGGGACATGCATTAGGCTTAGGACATCAAGACAATACACTTGCAATTATGAATTCAGAATATCCACATTCAGGTGCTTTAGGTTATTATAATGAGTGGGATCCGCATGCAGACGATAGAACTGGTATCAGATATCTTTATCCAGACAATACAACAAAGGAGATAGATATAGCCGCATCTATTTATAAAAATAATGGTTCAACTTCAGGTATAGTTTCATCTGATATAGTTGTACAGAGAGGACATTATGTAAATTTTGAGTTTTCTTTTGATAACTTGAGTACTTCGGATATAAATTTTAAGATTGCTTTTTATCTATCTAAAAATAACTATATATCAACCTATGATAAATTGTTAGGTACAGCCGATGCCCAAGCTCCTGAAGGAACTTCTGGAACTTTCCAAGTATCACTATACATACCAAATGATATTCCAACTGGCTCATACTATTTAGGTTTTATTGTGGATTCCAATAATAACCTCGTGGAATCAAACGAAAATAATAATTTTGTGGCTGTTCCGCAAGAAATATTTGTTGCATATTAAGGAAAATTGATGCGAGCAATCTATATAATTTTTTTGTTTACAATAGCATTTTTTTCTGCTTGTGGTGATGGGAAAAGTATTGAGGGAAAAACGGAGATAAATTGCATTCCGCTTCCTAAAGATTTAACAAAAGGTGAATATGCCAAATATCGCTTTGTTACTGATAATTATCAAAAAGATGTGAGTGCAAAGATTGATGACATACATGATGATGCATACATCATATCTTTTGAGGATAATGGAACAAAGATAAATAATTACAAATTATTTAAAGAGTGTAAAGATACAGTATCATTAAACCAGGATCAACATTTAGACAATACTAAAAAAGAGAATATCAAGTTAAACACTGAAGAAGAGTACATCATATGGAATACTTACTTTATAGATATAGGAAAATTTCATAATCCTGATGTAAAAATTTATGACATACTCAAAAGTGCTGAAGAGTGTAGTAATGAATGTATATCAGTCAAAGCCGGTAACTTTGAAGTAGAGAAATGTGTAATAACATATGATGATAACCGTACCAATATCAAAAAAATTATCTCTTATATGATGTTAAAAACTGCAAAGAGTAGACCATTCTATGGGCATATTAAGGATGTTGTTATTTTAAATGATGATACTAACTTAACTTCTGAATTAGTGGAATGGAATAATTTGTAATATGTGGGGAACAACCCTAGCTATAAAGCTTAGGTGCTCCTACTCTCTCGTGGATAGCATTTGCCATCTCCGGTGAGATATTTAGTCCTTTGGCGAGTCTGTCAAGATACTGGGCTTCTTCTTGAGTATCGAGGTCGATAGCCATCAATGACATGAGATAGACCTGCTGCTCCATACCTTTTGGAACTTCATTGATAAATCCCTCAATATCAAGCGGAGAGTTTAGAGCCTCTTTTACGATAGCAAGCTCCTCTTGACTTACTTCACCGATATGTTGCTCTATCTTCGCCTTCTCTTTTTCATCGATAACACCGTCAGCTTTAGCGGCATTGAGGATTGCTTTTAGAAGTATCTCTGCTTTCTCCTCTTGCGTTGGTGTAGCTTCGACACTTTTCCCCGATAGTAGGTTAGAGAGTAGATCGCCGACCGATGAATTCTCTCTATCTCCTCCGAGTTGATTTAAAAGATCTGGAAGTCTGTTTCCTTGTGCGTTACTACTATTACCGGATTTACTACCTCCTAAGAAGTTACCGATGATATCTCCGAGTCCTCCTCCGCCACTGCTTCCGCCTGTTACCGCTTTACCGACTGTTCTAGCCACCATAACACCTATCGCTATCTTACTCAATGTACTCATCATGCTCATCTGTGCTTCTCCTTTAACTTATTTAGTTCTCTATCATTGTAGCAAAAAATCTTTTACTTATTGTGTGCAAAGTAGTTGTTGATACCGTTATAGATGCCTTTGGCAAGCATCTTTTGATAAAAAGGGTTATAGAGTCTATCCCCCTCCATCGGGTTAGTGATATAACCGATCTCTACAAGAACCGCCGGCATCTGTGCTCCTACAAGCACCCAAAACGGTGCTTCTCTTACACCACCATCCTTCACGGAAGTAAATTTTGCTCTTGTCGCCGCCAAAAGTCCGCTTTGGATATCTATAGCGAGTTTATTGGATTGGATGATTTTGTTTCTATTGAGAAAATCAAGCAGCGTATCTTTGCTAACCTTATTGAGTTTGCCGGCAACGGCATTCTCTTTAGCGGCGACTCGTTTTGCTCTGTCACTTCTAGCCGGTGAGAGGAAAAATGTCTCTATCCCCTTGAGTGAGAGGTGTTTCCCCTTTGGAGCAGCATTTGCATGGATAGAGATAAAGAGATCGGCGTGCATTTTATTGGCAAATTTCGTTCTTTCGGTTAGTTTGATAAATCTATCCCCCTCTCTCGTCATAAAGACTCTATATCCCTTTTTAACCAGCATCTTTTTAAGCAGTTTGGCTACCTTTAGTACCGCCACCTTCTCTTTATGTTTTTTATAGCCTATGGCTCCGCTATCATGTCCGCCGTGACCGGGATCTAGTACTATGATTTTACTTGAGGCATAGATCTTATCGTCGTCACTCGGTATTGCCGCCGGGACGATTGCCGGTGCGGCTATCTTTTCCTCTTTTTTCTTTTGAGATTTTTTTGTATGGGTCTCTTTTTTGGGTTTTATTTTGGGTGTTGGAGAGAGGGTTTTTGTCTCTACTTTTGCCACTCTTCTTGGATTTTTGTGTACCATGATAAAGAGGTTGCCTTTTCGTATGAAGGCTTTTGAATAGATCATATTTTTATCTTGCAAAACGACTCTTACGAGATCACTTTGATGCTGTTTTACTTTTATCTTATCAATATTTGGAAGCTTGAAAAGTCTACTACTACTTAAGATCCTGGCTTTAATATCATAGACACTCTTATACCCCTCTTCAGTGAGGGTTTTAAAGTAGAATATATCATCATCTGTTAAGGGCTTATTGAATTTGATTATAAGAGTATTCTCTTTTGTAGAGATGGAGTTTATTTTTCTGGTTATCGGTTTGGATTTTGTCACTTTTTTCTTTATTGGCGCTTTTATGATAGAGTTTTTTTTACTGCTAGTACTAGCGATACTCTTGCTTTTATGCTTTTGAGGAGAAACGCTCTTTTGGGGGAGTTTTTTTGTTAGTGCTTCCAGCTCTTTTTGGTAGCTTCTGCTATCCATATTTAAGAGTCTTCTGCATCTGATAATCCCTCTAAGAGATTTTACGATGCTCTCTTTATCGTTTGCTACGACGCTACTGATATAGATATTTTCAAATTGGTGCAGTATATCGACAGTCTGTGCCTTTGTTGCATAAGGTACTTTTTGATTGAGTTTATCTATCTTTTGGGAGAGCCCGCTTGCGAGAAGTAGGCTTGTCGTTAGTACTAAAAGATAGATAACCCTAACTAGCATCTTCACCGTGGATTAATTTTTGCATGAGCTCTTTTACGGTTATCACCTCGTTGATCCTATAACCGTTGCTACCAGTAAAAAAGAGACCCGTTTCGGTATTTCCCATATAGGCATCCGACAATCTATCGGCTATACAGTATCCTACAGCTTTTGCCTCTTCACCCCTTTTGCATGGTGCGACACAGTTGCTGATACATTTGATAGGGATAGGGGGTTTGGGGCTTGACTCAACCATCTCTATCAGCTTGGTTTTCACACCTCTTGCGGGATAACCGACCGGCGATTTGAGAAGCTTGATATCCTCCTCTTTCGCTTCGATGAGAACTTTTTTAAAGGCTTCGGGAGCATCACACTCTTTGGTGGCTATAAATCTCGTAGCCATCTGAACACCGTCAGCTCCAAGAGAGATCATCCTCTCTATATCCTTTTTGTCCCAGATACCGCCTGCGGCTATGAGCGGAAAGTCTCCCCACTTCTTTATCTCCTCTTTGATCGGAGCGATCAAGTTTTCGAGTTGAAACTCCTCCATAAAGCACTGCTCATAGGTAAATCCCTGGTGACCTCCACTCTTAGGACCCTCTACGATCACCGCATCCGGGAGTCTGTTATATCTCTGTTTCCATCGTTTACAGATGATTTTCAACGCTTTGGCGGATGAGACGATCGGTACAAGTGCTACATCCGGAAAGCCTTGCGTAAACTCTGGCATATTTGTAGGTAAACCGGCGCCTGTTACGATGATATCCGCTCCAGCCTCACAAGAGTCTCTCACAACTCTTCCGTAGTCATTGATAGCATACAAGACATTTGCGCCGAGCGGTTTGTCTCCACAGATCTCTCTAGCACTCTTAAAAATCTCAATAAGTGCTTTTTTGCTATAGAAGTTTATCGTCTCGTAGGGTTTACCTTCTATATCTTTTTCTATAAAAGCTCTGTTTTTGTAGTAACCTGTTCCGACACTCGAGATGATGCCTAGACCACCCTCTTTGCTTACATTTCCAGCTAATTGATCCCAACTGATACCTACACCCATTCCACCTTGAAAGATAGGATATTCTATCTCATGTTTTCCTATCTTGATACTTTTAAAACTCATCATATAACCTTTACTTTAGCAAATCTTCTCTTTCCGACTTGCAGTATATACTCACCGCTTGGAAGTGTTAAATTTTCATCTACAACTTTTTGACCGTCTATTTTGACAGCTCCCTGCTTGATATCTCTTCTGCCCTGAGAAGTTGACGGCTCTAGCCCTGTTTCGACCAACGCTTTAGCGATCCAGATACCGGCTTCTAATTCATAACTTTTGATATCACTCGGTATTTGAGACTTCTTGTGAACTCTCTCAAACTCATCTCTTGCCTTTATCGCATCCTCTTTGGAGTGGTATCGCTCGACGATCTCCATCGCCAGCATCTCTTTTGCCGTTTTTGGATGGAGTGATCCCTCTTCTACACTCTTTTTAAGCGTATCGATCTCATCGAGTGTTTTGGAACTAAGCAGTTCATAATATCTCCACATCAACTCATCATTGATACTGAGGATTTTACCGAACATATCGTTTGGTTCATCTGTTACGCCGATATAGTTTCCAAGAGATTTGCTCATCTTAGCTACTCCGTCAAGCCCCTCTAAAAGAGGCATCATAAGTACCGCTTGCTCTTTACCTATGTTGTAACTTTTTTGCAGTTGTCGTCCCATGAGAAGGTTGAACTTCTGATCCGTTCCGCCTATCTCTATATCACTCTTGAGATGAACGCTGTCATACCCTTGCAGAAGCGGGTAGATAAACTCACTGATAGCTATCGGCGTTTGGGAGTTAAATCTCTTGTGAAAATCATCTCTCTCAAGCATTCTGGCTACGGTTTGGTGCATACATAAAGATATGATGCCGTCAGCTCCTAGCGCATTGAGCCAGTGTGAATTGTAGACAACTTCACACCTCTCTCTATCCACTATCTTAAAAACTTGCTCCTGATATGTTTTGGCATTTTTTTCTACCTCCTCTTTGCTTAGAGGTTTTCTGAGTGAGTTTCTACCCGAAGGGTCACCGATAGTGGCTGTGAAATCACCGACCAAGAGTTGGACGATAGCCCCATATTTTTGAAACACGGCAAGTTTTTGCAAGAGTACGGTGTGACCTAAGTGGATATCTGGACTTGTCGGATCAAATCCAGCTTTGACATAATAGTGCTCTCCCGTTTCTAAATAATTCTTAAGAAGCGCCTTTATCTTATCCTCATCTATGACCTCAGCGATACCTCTTTTTATCTCATTGAAAGCCTCATCGATACTAAACAATCTATATCCTTATACGCTTTTATATGCATCTGCTATCGGAACAAATTCGATAACTCTATATTTATTATTTTTAGCACTTATAAGTTTATCAATACTCTCTTTAGGAACCTCTACCTCCATCTTGAAAAAGATAGCTTCAGAGTTCTCATGTTCAGAGAGTTCGATAGTGACTAAATTTACATCTATTTTAGCTAAAAATTGTAAAAAGTCTGCCAAAGAGCCCTTTTTATTTTCAATACTCACAATAAGCTTATAGGTATCGGGTCTCTCTTTTGCCCACTCTACGAAAAATGTCGGAACCCTCTTTTTTAACTTCGTATAAGAGTTCGTACAAAACTGATGGTGTATGACGGCGTTTGATCCATCTTTAAAGGCGACGATATCATCACCTCGTTTAGGGTGGCAACAGTAGTCAAACATCACTTTTGAGATGCTTGTGGTCGTATGAAATATAAGGTTTTCAAATTTCTGGATTTTTAGTTTATACTTTCTGATAGGGGAGATGATCGGCAATATTTTAGTATCTTTGATGATAGCTCTTTTGAGTTGCAATATGATCTCTTGAAGGTAGTCGTGATCTATCGCAAGTTTGTAGAGGTTTTGTTCAAGATGGAGTTTTTGGATATAAGGTTCTATCTCTTCATACTTTAGGTTAAATACATTGAGTAAAATATTTTCACCGATCAATATATTTAACTCTTTGCGCTTCTGTTTGCAGTTTAACTTCATTGCGTTTTTAGCTTTTGCTGTTTTGAGTGACTCTATCCAGCTACATCTAAGGATTAACTTGTCCGCAGTTTCGATATTGACGATATCTCCGTTTTTTAGCTCTGTTAAAAGCGGTACTCTGGTTTTGTTGATATAGGCTTTAAGTGCACGGTTTCCGACTTCGGTATGGACGGCATAGGCAAAGTCTAAGGCGGTCGCTCCGCGGGGAAGGGTATAGATATCCCCTTTAGGTGAAAAAACAGAGATATCTTCGCTATAGAGATCATCTTTAGCAAGAGAGTACATCTCAGTGATATCTTCACCCTCATCACTTTGGTTTTTGAGCTCATTGAGCCACTCGAGTTTCGGTGAGAGTCCGCTTACCCCCTTATATTTCCAGTGAGCCGCGATACCGTACTCAGCGGTTTTATGCATATCAAAGGTTCTGATTTGCGTCTCTATGATGGAGGTGTTGTTGAATATCGTCGTATGGATGGTTTGGTAGCCGTTATCTTTCGGTATGGCGATGTAGTCCTTAAATCTTGAGATCAAAGGGGTAAAATTTTGGTGAATGATCCCCAGTGCCTTATAGCAGTCAAGCGGCTCTTTGACAAGTACTCTAATTGCCATTAGATCTAGTACTTCATCGATACAGATACCCTTTCGATGCATCTTGGTATAGATAGAGTAGAGGTGTTTGATCCGCTTTTGTATCTCAAAGCTCTTATCGACAAAGCCATTTTGTAAAAGGAGCTTCGTCACCTCATCCGTGAAGCTGTTGAGTGCGAGTTGAAGCTCTTGATCTTTGGCAAAAAGCAAAGACTCTATCTTTTTATACTCTTCAGGCATCAGATAGTAAAAGCTAAGATCCTCTAAAGCATTTTTTAGCTTTGAGATACCCAGTCTGTGAGCGATGGGAGCATAAACGACAAGTGTCTCTTCAGATATTCTTTTCTGCTTTGCGGGTGAGAGTGCGTCAAGTGTGAGCATATTGTGAAGTCTATCGCAGAGTTTGATAACAAGTACCCGTACATCGGATATCGAAGCTAACAGCATTTTTCTAAAGCTAAGAGCGGAGCTGATAAGTCGCTCATCAGAAGTTGACGGGATCAGCTTCTCTTCTCTGATCTCGATGATCTTCGTTAAACCCTCGACGAGTTTACCTACATGTTCACCGAAGATCTCTACTATCTCTTCACTACTGCAGGGGGTATCCTCTAGCACATCGTGCAAAAGGGCGGAGATAACCATCTCTTCATCCCCCCCGAAATAGCTTACGAAGGATGCCACCAAAATAGGGTGTATGATATAGGGTTCACCCGATTTTCTATATTGACCTTCATGCCATTTTGAAGCGAAGTCAAGGGCGGTTATAATCTTTTGGTTGTTGTCGATTTGTGATAGTAAGAGCGCTTTTGCATCATCAAGAGTATGGGTACTCTTGATCTTCTCTATAAATAGATCCATCAGGTTTTGGCAGGTTTTACTTATCGATAACTTTATCTAAAGTGATTAAACCTTCTGCTATCTCTTTCAGGGCTATATCGGTGAGCTTCTCTTTATCTTTATTCGCTTTTACAAGAGGTTCTGCACCCTCTGCTAGTTGGTTTGCTCTTTGGGCAACCATGAGTGAGAGTATATAACTATCATCATTTGCATATTTTAGTGCTTTTGATATCACTTTCTCCAGTCTCATTTTATTCCTTTTTCTTTTAGTTTTTAACGATTGAGCAACTGCTTAGATCGCCGTTGATGATTTTTAAAAGATTGCCGCTTTTAAACATATCGCACACTATGATAGGAAGCGAGTTATCTTTGGCTAATGCGATAGCCGTATCATCCATCACCTTGACATTATCATCGAGTGCCTGTTCATATGTGAGTTTATCATATTTTTTTGCATCTTCAAATTTGTTTGGATCTTTATCATAAACGCCGTCGACTTTTGTCGCTTTAATGATCATATCCGCCTCTATCTCAACGGCTCTAAGTGTAGCGGCGGTATCGGTTGTGAAAAAGGGATTTCCCGTACCTGCGGCAAATATCACTATCCTCCCTTTTTCAAGATGTCTTTTGGCTCTTCTAACGATAAAGGTTTCGCAAATCTCCTCCATCTTGATAGCACTCTCGACTCTTGTGTACATACCTATAAACTCAAGTGCCTCTTGAAGAGCGACGGCATTTATGACGGTACCAAGCATACCCATATAGTCGGCACTCGTTCTTTTTATAAGACCGTCTTGACTGGCACTCACTCCTCTAATGATGTTACCGCCTCCAACGACGATACCCACCTCTATATCATTTTCAACCAACTCTTTAATCTCACCGGCAATGTACTTGAGTATCTTCGTGTCGATACCGAAACCCTGCTCTCCCGCCAAAGCTTCACCGGAAAATTTAACCAAAACTCTTTTTCTTTTTTTCAAAAATACTCCTTAAACCCAAAGTTTGGGTCAAAATAATACGGGTATTTTACATAAACTTCATAAGAGACAGGTAAATAGAACATGCGTACTAATGTAAATTTTGGGTTTAGTACTACTTTATCATTCTAAGTGGGTTGATGTGTTTTTCGTTTTGGGTTACTTCAAAGGTAAGATCTCTTTTGACTCTGCCGATGATATACCCTTTTTTAACACGCTTCCCGACTCTTATCGTCGGTGCGATTTTAGATAGATGTGCATAGATGGTGTGGATATTGTTTTTATGCTTAATGATCACTACATTTTCAAGCATAGGCGTTTTATCCGCATAGATCACGGTTCCATCTAAGACATTTCTTACCTTTGCATTTTTAGTAGATGCTCTCAAAACAACAGATTCGTTATAGATCTTAATTTTATAGATTGGGTCTATATAGTTACCGAACTTTTGTACAACCTTGTACTTTTTAAGTGGAGCGATCGTTTTGGGACCTTTATATTTGACAATTTTGTCATGTTGGTAGGAAGAGCCGATTTTTCTTACATTGATCTTCCCTTTTGAGACCTCTTTGATGATCGTTTTATCTCTCTTCTCTTTTGTGATATGGAGTTTTTTAAGCGTTTTGGCAAGTGCATTTTGTTCAGTTTTGATCCTATTGAGTTTGTCGATATAACTTTGTTTCTTCTTTTTAAGCTCAAGAAGAGCATTTTTTTGAGACGCCTTTAACTCATTTAATGTTTTTTGTTTTTCCTTTAGTTTATCGACCCTATTGGCAAGTTTAGAGAGTTCGGTTTTGATAAGGTCTATATTTTTGTTGAGAGCGATATACCTCTTTTTTGTCTTTTTAAATTTGTCTCTAAGGAGTTTAATATATTGGCGTAAGATCTCATTCATGATAAAGTCATCTTGCGTTAAATCATTTGCCTCAAGCTGTTTTGTACCGTTTACATCGATACCGCCGTCGCTTATCATCTCTATCGACAACTCTTTTGAGATGATGGCTATCACTTTTGCACTAACCTCTCTCTCCTTTTTGGTTAACTCTCTATAGATCTTTGTCACTTTTTTGAGTTGAGAGCTTTTGATCTTGCTTCTTTTTTTTAGCTTTTGGATATCCGCTTCACATGCGCTTATGTCAGATGCGATCTTTTTGATATTTCTTTTTTGTTTCTCGATCTCTTTAGCTATGAGTTCGAGTTGATTTGCTATCTTCTTCTCTTGGGACTTTTTCTTGTCTATCTTCACTTGAGCAGACTCTATCTTGTCATCGATCGAGCTACTAGCTTGTAAAAAGAGCGATAGAGCTAGTACTAACCAGATACCCCTCATTTATCCTCTTGCCTTATTATGATGATAGTTACGGAGACGATGGAGATGAGTAGCGAGATAAGTATCAACCTGCTCGTATCGGCGAAGAAATGGAAATTTTGTAAATCTATCGACAAACTCTCTTTGATACTACCTAAATCTACAAAGTTTGGGAGGAGGTGGAAAAAGAGACCGACCAAAATAGCTGAAATGAGAGCATCGATAATGACGGACTTATACAAAGAGGCACTCTTCATCCAGTATGGAGCGCCGAAAAGCCCCATGACATACATTCTGTTTTGATGCTGTAGGGTCCAGATCTCCATCTGTTTGATAATGAGTAGGAAACTGATGATAGAGATAAAGATGGTAAAGATAAAGGAGGCGGACTTGGCAAGTTTTAAAAACTGATGAAATTTATTAAAAGTCTTTTTAAATGTTTCAACTTTTTTGATCCCCTTATAGGATTTGAGTTTTTGAGCTAGTAGATTGAGCTCCTCGTCAGTCGGTAATTTTTTGAGTTTTATAGAATAAAATCTAGGAAGCGTGGCTTTGAGATAGACCAGATCGGCTTTGCTCATATCCCCCTTTAACTTTTCGATATATCTATCCTTTTTTATTTCCGTAACGGTAGAGATATTGGGGATAGCCTCCTTGATCTTAGCTGTAACGATCGGATTGTTGGAAACGACGACGATGGAGTACTCATCGGTGAGTTTACTCTCATATGACTTTACCCCGCGATCGAGCATAAAGGAAAACTGCAGAGAGAAGAGAAGCATAAAGAGTGGAATGATAAAAGAGAGATGGTTTTTAAGAGACTTCATTTAAAACTCCATCATTTAAAAAATACTGTTTATAGTCAACTCCTAAAGTTTGCGGTATCTTATGGGTGGCGACGATGATCGTACTACCGACATGAAGACGCACATTTTTCAAAAGCTCCCAAATGACCGAGCTTGAATACTCATCCAAGTTTCCCGTCGGTTCATCCGCTATGATAAGTAGAGGGTTGTGTGCCAGCGCTCTAGCCATCGCTACTCTTTGCTGTTCGCCGCCGCTAAGCTCTAACGGAAACTTTTGCGCTTTGTGGAGAAGCTTGACATGCTTTAGCAGTTTATGGGCTTGGGCTTTGCATATCTCTTTGGAGTAGCCGGCTATCATAAGTGGGAGCATCACATTTTTCTCTACACTCCACTCGTTGATTAGCTTATAGTCTTGAAAGATAACACCGATATGTTTGCGAAGGAGATTTTTCTTATCTCTAGGGATACCGTTGAGTGAAAAGCCGGCAACTCTAAGATCCCCGCTAAAAACCGGCAACTCCGCATAGAGGGATTTTAAGAGGGTCGATTTACCGCTACCGCTTTTTCCGGTGATAAATACAAACTCTTTAGGTTTCACTCCAAAAGAGATATTTTTGATCACCGGCTCATCTTTTTTATATGCAAGCGTGAGGTGTCTCGCCTCTACAATGTAACTACTACCCATATATCAACTCTTCAATTTTTTTGTGTGATTTTAAGTTTTGCTCGATCGGCAAAGCTTGATATGGAAAATATTGTATCTTATTATCATTAAATATAAGATACTTATGTTCCGGCATATCGAATGAACCGAAAGAGAGCCTTAAAATGCCGCTCTTATCATCGATAGTGAACGCCTTTTCAAAGTGTATAAAAAAGTCTTTCTCAACAACGGCTTTTTGAGGCAACTTCTCTACAGCTTGACGAAAGGGGATAAACTTCTCAAAATCAAACTTCGGTATCTGCTTTTTGGGTGGAGAGTGGAGAGTGTTTGTGTAGATGATATCATAGATATTTTTTTCAAGTCTTTTCCATCTATCTTCATATTTACTACTAATCTCAATCTCTCTATTTTTTCGTATCTCAAGCTCGAAACTGTTGAGCGAGTTAAAGAGTTCATATGCGTAGTTGTAGTAGTTATCGCTATCGGTTCTAAGTTCAACCGTTCCACCCACCTTTAGTACCCGACTTGCCTCATCGATAAAGGCTTTGGAGATCACTCTTCTATGGGGTTTTTTATCCCAAGGAACCGGAAAGTGGACAAATATTTTGCCTACTATATTTGATGGAAGAAGTTGTAAAAATATCCGTGCGTCAAATTTAAGGACTTTGATGTTTTGGATATTTTGTATTTTGCACTGTTTGATTAACTGTTCGATCGAGGGAGAGTGTATCTCTAAACCGATAAAATCAATCTCAGGATGTTTTTTGGCCTGATAGAGCAGGTGTCTTCCGCTACCGAAACCTATCTCTATCCAGACCTCCTTTTGAAATTCCTTATCTATAAAATAGGAGACATCTTTGAGATATTCGTCAGATTTTTGAAAGTGGCTTTGACTCTTTTTGCTCTCGATGTTTGAAAAGGTAACCTCCAAGTTGTGGGCGCTACTAAAGGCTTTCAGCGCATTTTGGATGATCGATACAGGTGAGGGGCGGGTAAGTTTGTCATATTTGATGAGATAGTCCTTATCTCTTTGAATGATCCTGATGAAAAACTCTCTATCTCTATATCTCGTTAGTACTAAGGACTCTCTCTTATCATCTCTTGTGGCAGAGAGTAGAAATTTAAACTCCCCCTCCTCAAAAGGGAGTGGTTTTAGTGCTAACGCTTTCGTTTGGATATTTGGCATGGCAAGTGTCTCTTTTTAAAAAAACCAAGATTTTTTCTTTTTTAATCCTTCGATTTTGACATTGATGGCTCTGGACTTTTTAGATTGGATACCATATTTATCAACCGCTACGATGTAGTAGGTGTATGAGATGTCCGGTTTGATTTTTGGATCGATAAAGGTCGTTTTTTTGAAGTTTACGATCTTCTTTCTCTTTATCCGAAACTTATCCCAATACTCTTTATAGATGATATAGGAGACGGTTCTTGGATCATTACTTTGCCACTTAAGCTCAACTGCGTTGTTGATGATCCTTGCGGAGATAACGATCGGTCTTCTCAAATGACCCAATGTTTGCCCCTTCACCGGTTTGATCTGCTGGGTGGATTCCAAACCGTCTTTATCGACAACCGTTACTTTATAAAAGCGTATCTCACCATCACCGTCGAACTTGTCAACATAGTGAGTCGCTCTCGTTTTTGCTATAAAAGTAAAAAGCCCATCCACAAACTCACTCGCATAGACTTTGTAGTAGTCGACATCCTCTATAGGAGAGGGTTTCCAGATAAGCTCCACCTTTCTTGGAAGATTTGTGGTAGCCATGATTCCCGTTACCGGAGGTGGAAGCGGTTTTGAAGATCCGGTAAGGATATTTGATGGAGGCGATTTTACGCCGTAATCCGTAATGGCGATGATTCTATATTTGTAAGTGATACCCGGTTTTACATCTCTATCGATATACTCAACACTAAGTCTTTTATCTACCTTAGCTATCTGCTCCCACTTTCTTATGATTGGATTATACCTTTCGATGATATATCCGCTTACTCGAGGATCGTCACTATATTTCCATAAGAGTTGTATACGATTTGGCAGTCCGGAGTTTATTCTAGCAAACTTCACCGGCTTAAGTGGCTTGACATTAGGCTTAATATAAAACTTGGTAGGGACAGAGACTCTTCCATCCTTGGTGTAGAGGGAGATAAGATAGCTATTTTGTACTCTTTGATTGATGTTTTTATCGGTATAGTGTGCGGCGTACGGATCATTGATGATTTTAATAAGCGTGTATTTCCCTTCACGATTTTTTCTAAATATTCTATATCCGGCTACAAAAGGCTTTCTAACAGGCTCCCACTCTATCGTTACTTCACTCAGGCTACTTCTTGTTTTGATACCTTGAACCGTAGGCAGTGATCTATCTAACTTTAAGTTACTAAGATCTAATGCAGGTACGGATAACTTTGGTAAAGATAGGCTAGAAAAGGGACTATTTTTTTGGTTACATCCATTAAACGAGAGCAGTAAAGCGCTCGATAATAGTATCAACTTTAAGCTTTTCATCTAAATTCTCCTCTTTAAACTCTTTTTCTATTATACTGATAAAATCTTCAAATAAGGGTGCCTCTTTGATCAGCATCCTACCGCTTGAAGGATCTTGAAAATAGATAGCCGCCGCATGTAGCATCACCCGCGGGATAGTGCCGTTTTTATCTTTGTAGCCGTAGAGTTTGTCCCCTATGATTACTCTATTGATACTTTTGAGGTGTGCTCTTATCTGATGTGTTCTACCGGTAAAGAGTTTAACGGCGATCAACTCTTTTTTAGTGCTTTTTGAGCTTGCCAGCTTTATGAAAGCACTCTTTGCCTCTCTTCCATAGCCGTTGGCTACCATCCTGGTACGGTAATTTCTATCTCTCGATATGGCTCTATCAACTATCATATCCTCTTTTAGAGGTAGATCGATGATAGCCAGATAGTATCTTCCCATACTCTTCTCTTGGAGTTGTTTGGCGAGTTTTTGATGAGCGCTATTGTTTTTGGCGATGAGGAGTGCGCCTGAAGTCTCTTTGTCGATACGGTGAACGATACCGTGCCTCTCTTCTCCGCTTAGTGTCGATAGGGTTATCTCCCTAGCCTTTAGCCAATCCACAACAGTAGCCTCTTTCACTGAAGGAGCCGGATGCACGGTGATGAAAGGGGGCTTGTTGATAACTAGGAGATCACTATTTTCATAGATGATATCTATATCAAAATCAACCTCCCTCAGGCTCTGCTCCTCCTTTTGGATTTGAGGGAGATCAAACTCTATCTCCTCTCCGCCTTTTAACTTGTATCCGCTCTTTTTGACGACCTTTCCGTCGATTTTCACCCCGTAGCGCTTGATAAGTCTCTCTATCTGATTTCTCGGTTCGTTGAGTCTTTGTTGCAAAAACTTATCTATCCTCTGGCTACTTTGTGCTATAATCTTCAAAACATCGGCTCCTTAAGGATATGAGTGATACAGATTGATAGACGGATCTTTACCCATTTTGACTACATTTTAGTGCTACTCATAGCACCTATTTTATCCATATCTTTCTATTTAGTGAATGAATTATATCCGGCTTTGGCAAACAGAGAATTAATCTACTTTATAGCCGGATTTGTAGTATTTGTTATCATGTTTCTATTTCCGATTCGAAGGTTTTTGTGGCTGATACCGCTATTTTATTGGTTCAATATAGCTCTTTTGATATTGGTGGAGCTATTTGGAGTGACAAAGCTTGGTGCGAAAAGGTGGCTAGAGATACCTTTTTTTCACCTCTCCCTTCAGCCTTCGGAGTTGATGAAGCCCGCACTCATATTGATGCTTGGGTTTTTGATCTATGAGAAATCGCCGCCAAGTGAGAGCGGGTACGGTATTAAAGCCTTTGCAAAACTCTCTTTTTATATTTTACTTCCCGCGTTTTTGATCTATCAAGAGCCCGATCTAGGAACGGCACTCATGGTGATCTTTTTAGGGTTTGGGATTTTATTTGTGATAGGAGTAAACTATCGGATATGGGTAACGATTTTAGTACTTATTGCACTGATCTCACCGTTTGTATATAGTTCGTTGAAAGATTATCAAAAAAAGAGGATAGCCGACTTTCTCTCAACAAAACCGAGCTATCATGTGAGACAATCGATCATAGCAATAGGTAGCGGCGGTTTATACGGCAAAGAGAAAGAGCATGCGACTCAGGCGCATATGAAGTTTTTACCGATAGCCACAAGTGACTTTATATTTGCCTTTTTGGTTGAGAGATTTGGATTTTGGGGCGGGGTGCTTTTGATTGCGATATATACGCTCTTGATACTCCACTTTATGATGGTAACGCTCTATATGAAGGGTGACTACCTGATACAGGTTGTCTCCACCTCATTGGCGCTTCTTTTCTTTCTTTATGCAAGTGTCAATATCGCCATGACAATGGGTTATGCCCCTGTTGTAGGGATTCCACTTCCACTCTTTAGTTACGGTGGAAGTAGTTTTATCACATTCATGGTGCTTATGGGTATCTATGAGCATTTAGTAGCATTTAGATATAAGAAATATGATTCGGTTCTCTTATGATAAGTAAATATTAAGAAATTTTTGGATAATATTTGCACTCTCATTTTTAGAGGGTCTATAGCTCAGTTGGTTAGAGCACTCGGCTCATAACCGAGTGGTCCCAGGTTCGAATCCTGGTGGACCCACCACTTAATATAAAAATCCAAATAACCACATAGGCACTCTGTTTCCGCTACCTACTTCTATATCATCAGCTACTACAAAAGAGTTAGCTATATCTTTGATCTGTCTATATTTTTTATTTTTACCGCCTACTTCTAAAGTGTACTTTTCATCTACAATAAAATCACCCCTCTTTGCCGCTTCTATAGTGTGCTTTTGCCCTAACATACTAGATACAAACACTTCTCTTAGTGTACCTGTATTACTGCTATTGCAGTAGGCATAGTGCAAGTTTGTATTATTCAAGTAGATTTTATCCGGTTTGACAAATATACTATCTCCTTTGGATAGCGGTTTTAGAGTAGTAAAGATTTTGGCACGGCTAAGATACTCTATATATCTATATAGTCCTTTGTAGTTATCCTTCATATCCATCTTTGCCAAAAGCTCTTTGATATTTGGTGTATATGGATGTGATTCGCATAGAAGCCGAACCAGTTTTTTTAGATTTTGCACACTACTGTAGTCTATAGGGAAGATAGAAGGTATATCTACCTCTATGACTGTATTTATCGTTTCATTGAGTCTTATTAGATAATCCTCTTTATCTTCAAAATAAAATGGATAATACCCACTTTTGATATACTCTCTAAACAGGAGAGTAAGATTAAATTTTTCTAAAAGCTCATATGCTATATTTATATGGTTTGTCAAAATCTCTTCAAGTCTGAAAGCTGGAAGTTCGATACCTTTTTCAAGCTCTATAAACTCTCTAAAACTAAGCCCCTCTACGCTATAAAGTCTTGCTCTTCTACTAAGGTCTGCTTTTGCATTATCGATACTTAAAGCACTACTGCCACTAAAGATAACTTTTAGATTTAATAAATCATAAATCTTTTTTAACTCTATCTCAAAATTTTTGTATTTGTGTATTTCGTCTATTATAAGTACTTCACCTTCCTCTTTACTAAAAGAGTTGGCTACTTCAAAAAGTGATGGAATGGTGATAATATCCGCACTAATATATAGCTTTTTATCAAAAGACAAGTCAAGCTCTTTTAGATATTGCAAAAGATAAGTCGTCTTGCCGACCCCTCTTGCCCCAACGATACCTACAAGCTTTTTATCAAGATTGATAGTTTTATGAAAATATCTCTTATATGTAAAGTTACTCTTTTCAAAAAGTTTTCTTTGATACTCTCTTAGTTCATCTAGGTTCATAAATCAACCTTTTTTGACCTATATTATCAAAATTGTACTTATAAACCTAATTATTTAGTAATTATTTGGCTTATAAGTCCAATTTTTGCATAAAGTTATTAGGGGTTTCATTCGGTTTTAGCATTTTGAGATCTATCATACTGTCAACTATCTCTTTAAAGACCGGTACGGCAGAAAATGATGCATAGTGTCTTCTGTCATCCGGATTTGGTTCGATAACTGTCACTCCGATAGTGTACCTATGGTGGCTATCGTTTGCAAAACCAAAAAAGGAGGTGTTGTATCGCTTGACATACTCGCCTCTCTCAGCTATTTGGGCAGTACCTGTTTTACCTCCCACTTGGATTCCCGGTGTTATCGCAAATTTTCCTGTTCCCTCATTGACTGTTTTTATCAGGATCCTTTGCATCTTCTGAGCTACACTATCACTGAGCACTCTCTTGAACTTTTTATGGTAGAGAAGCTGCTTTTTATTTTCGGACATGATATATTTTCCGATAGTGGGGCGTATCAATAAACCGTCATTATTAAAGATATTATATGCTTGAAGTAGATGAAAAAAGTTTACCTTGATACCATAACCGTAAGAGGTAGTTGCTTTAAAGACATAGTTTTTCAATCTATGTATATTTGGTATGGATCCGGCAAGTTCATAAGCGATATCTATCTTGGTTTGCGTGCCAAATCCAAAATCTCTCAGTCCTTGGAAATAGTCTAAAGTATCGAGTTTTTGTGCAAGTTGGGCGATACCGATATTGCTAGAGTGTACGATTACATTTTCTGCGCTGAGATAGGCATACTTATGTTCATCTGTGATCATTTTTTTACCGAGCATAAACTCTCCGTTGTAGGTTCTAACGATATCATCAAGTCTGATTTTGTCAGTTTGGAGAAGCAGAGAAAAGATGATAGGTTTCATAACGGAGCCGGGTTCGAAGATATATCTCACAGCTGAGATAGTGAGGGCGTTTGGATCTTCGATATGACCGTGAATATATCTTCTAGAACTTGCAACGGCTAAAATCTCACCCGTTTTACTATCCATAACGGCAGCCATCACCTCTTTCGCCTGGAGACTCTCTTGATATTGTGTGAGGATATTTTCGATACTCTTTTGAAGTTTGATGTCGATGGTGGTGATGATGCTATATCCGTCATATCTATTTTTAACTTTTGAGTTACTATCTAGGATAATATGATTTCTCACATCTCTTCTACCGACGATTTTCGTACTTTGAAGACCCTCCAACTCTTTTTCGTAATATTTCTCCAGTCCATACTTTCCCTTGATATGTGTGTAGCCGTTTTTTTCGTACTTTTTCACATAACCGATTACAGGGGTTAAAAGATCGTTTAAGGGGTAGATACGATACTCACCGCTCTCCCTTATCTCAAGTCCGTGTAGAAACTCTCGACCGCTTTTTGGATCGGTATAACTTTTAAACACCCCGAGTCTAAAGAGTTTACCTGCTAGCTGCTTTTCATATCTTGCCGCTTTTGAATCAAGTTTATAGGTGATGGTCACAAAGCCTTTTTTTGAGAGAAGTTTCTCTCTGATATACTCTTTGTCTATCCCGCTAAAGGTACTAAATAGCTCTATAAAGAGTTCCCTTTTCCCGGGATCTATACACCTTGTGTCAACTACCGCTTTATAGAGTTTTTTACTACTTGCGATTGTAAATAGATTTCTTGAGAGTATATCTCCTCTTAGCGCTTTGTCGGTTTCAGATATCTTTAGTTTTGGGATCTTTTTATCGCCGGTAGCGATATGGATAAATGCTCCGATGAGGATTAGAAAGAAGATAACAATAAGAAAAAATATAAAGGTGATTTTAAACTTTTTCGTTTCGTGTTGATTCATGGGTTGATTATAATTAATATCTCTTTAAATCAAATAAATATTTTAAAATTTTGATTTTTTATTCCAAATTTTGGGCTAGAGATTACAGCGGTGTTTTGAGTATCTCTTTATATGCGTTGAGTGCTTTGTTTCTAACCTCTAACATCATCTTCATACTGATCTCAGCTTTATCGATAGCGATGGCGGCTTGATGGAGATCTTTTACTTCACCCGTAGCAATATCCCTTAGGGCGTTATCAGCTTTTATCTGTTTGTTATTTACATCATTGATCGCATCTTTTAGTATCGATAAAAAGTCACTATTTGTATTATTAGTACTACTATTGTTTACTTGATTGTTTAATGATCTATTTAATTGTGAAATGCTGCCTACTAGATTTGCCATCTGTTACCCTTTCATCATATCTATCGCGCTTTGGACTATTCCTTTGGTTGTTTGGAATGCCGCTACATTTGCTTGATAAGCCCTCGTTGCTTCTATTAAATCGGACATCTCGATCACCGGATTAATGTTTGGCAGAGAAACATAGCCGTTTTCATCCGCATCCGGGTTTGATGGGTCAAATCGTAACCTAAAAGGCTTATCGTCTCTCACTATCTTATCAACGACTACGGTTGAGAGGATCGGATTTGGAAATAGCTTAGCGGTCGGATCGTCGATGTAGTTCTCATTTTCCATCTGATTTGTCTCTCGTGCAAGCGCTTGATTTAGTCTATCGTCAAAGCTTATCTCTCTAAACACCACCTCTCTTCTTCGATAGGGTCCGCCTTCGGCTGTTCTTGTGGTGTTGGCGTTGGCGATATTGGAGGAGATGATATTGATTCTATATCGTTGTGCCGATAGTCCGTAACCGCTGATATCAAAACTTCTTAAAAAACTCATCTATGCTCCTAATTTACCCTTGCGGAGTTGTCGATCACCGCTTTAAAGAGTTGTGATCTCTTTTTCAGCGCTACCGTGATAGCGTTGATCATGATCGAATTTTGACTCATTTTTGTCGTCTCAATATCAAGATCGACGCTGTTTCCGTCATTTCTTGTTGCATGGTTTGGTCTAAAGTAGATAGAGGCTTTGGCATTATCTATCTTTTCATATGGGGATAGGTGCATCGGATTGGTTTTGGCAAGTTGGAGTCTTTTTCCCTTTTTTCCCTCTATCGCCAGTGCCTCTCTTTTGAGTACCTTTTCAAAAGAGATATCTTTTGCCTTATAAAAAGGGGTATCGATATTTGCAAGATTACTAGCGATGATATCGGCTCTGATGCCCCTATATTTTAGCGCATCCATTGCTACTTGCTGATATTTGCTTACCTTGATACCCAAGCTATCTCCTTTGAATTTTATAACTTAGAAAAGCAAAAGTTGTGCCAAAACTTCAAAAAAAATGAAATTATTTTAATTATTTTACGCAAATTGTATTTTAATCAACTTTAATGTAATCTTTAAAACTAAAAGATATTATTGAAGAAAAAAGGTAACTGCTTCTTGGAGACGGATAAAAAGCTATTTTACTATGCGAGTGCATTTATCACTATTGGGATCATCTTCTCATACTCACTCTCCATATATGTTTCGACGATTTACGGTGTCAGTGAATTTTTCTTTTTCAAAAAGCAGTTTGTAGCGGGGATGCTGGGTATCCTTATCATGTGGTTGCTTTCGAGATTAGATCCCGATAAAGCATTTAGACCTATTGGATTTACATTTTTTTTACTCTTTCTCTTTATGATGACGGCGATGCATTTTTTGCCGAGTTCACTGGTGACGGAAGTGGGAGGGGCGAAGCGCTGGATCAAGTTGGCAGGTTTTTCCATCGCTCCGGTGGAGTTCTTCAAAGTGGGCTTCGTTTTTTTTCTAGCGTGGAGCTTCTCTAGAAAGATCGGAGTTCATAAGGCGACACTAAAGGAGGAGTTCATTACATTTGTACCCTATGTGATGGCTTTTGGAGTGGTTGTATATCTGATAGCTATTATGCAAAATGATTTGGGGCAGGTAGTGGTACTTGGCTTTACGCTGGCCATCATGGCGTTTATGGCTGGTACTAGTGCCAGGTTTTTCATGCTCTCAACCATCGGGGCGATCGCTGTTTTTATCGTCTCTATCGTAACGAGTGAACATAGGATACTCAGGATAAAGCTATGGTGGAGCAATATCCAAGACCTTGTACTCTCATTTTTGCCAAGTAGTTTAGCAAATCACTTAAGGGTAAAAGATACCATTGAGCCTTATCAAATCTCAAACTCCTTTTATGCGATAAAAAACGGCGGTTTTTTGGGGCAAGGGCTTGGAAATGGGACAGTGAAGCTTGGTTTTTTAACCGAAGTTCATACCGATTTTGTGCTAGCGGGAATTGCCGAAGAGATAGGTATCATAGGTGTTACGGCAGTGATCGTTCTCTTTTTTATGATGGTTTTTAGGATATTTGTCATCGCAAATAGGCTAGAAAATAGGATGGAATCCCTTTTCGTACTAGGGATCGGACTTATATTTACTTTAGCTTTTTTTATCAATGCTTTCGGCATAACCGGTATCACCCCGATAAAAGGTATTGCCGTACCCTTTTTAAGTTACGGCGGAAGTTCGATCTTGGCTCATTCCATCGCTATTGGTATGGTTTTGATGTTGAGTAAAAAGGTGAGATGGTGAGTATCGTGATAACTGGCGGCGGTACAGGCGGGCATCTAGCTATCGCTAAGGTGATCAAAGAGGAGTTAAATCGTCGAGGTATAGAACCTATCTTTATCGGCTCCACAAAAGGGCAAGATAGGCAGTGGTTTGGCACAGATAGCGGTTGGAGCAAAAAACTCTTTTTAGAGACAAGTGGAGTGGTCGATAAGAGAGGTCTGTCAAAACTGAGCTCTCTTTTTAGTATTCTCAAAGAGAGTTTAAAGTTACAAAGATTTTTCAAAGAAAATAGAGTTAAAGCGGTTTTAAGTGTAGGCGGATACTCCGCCGCCCCTGCTTCCTTTGCCGCTGTCATAACTCCTAGTACTAAGCTCTATATCCAAGAGCAAAATGCCGTAATGGGTTCGCTAAATAGAGTGCTTACACCCTTTGCCGCAAAAGTATTTAATACCGATACCTTTCCAATAAGAGAGATATTTTTTGAAAAAGCGAGAGTGAGAGAGGAGCTTAAAACGATCATCTTTCTCGGCGGAAGTCAAGGAGCAAGAGCTATCAATAACTTTGCAAGAAGTATCGCTAAAACATTAGATGCTAAAGGTATAAAAATCATTCACCAATGCGGTAAAAATGATTATCAGAATTTAAAAGAGTTTTATACAGAAGCGGGGATAGATGCGGAGCTTTTTAGCTTTAGCAGGGAGTTGGTTGATTTTATGTTTCGAGCCGATTTTGCCATTAGCAGGGCGGGGGCGAGTACACTATGGGAACTTACGGCTAACGGACTTCCCGCACTCTTTGTACCATACCCGTACGCAGCCGGAGATCATCAATACTACAATGCAAAATATCTTGCCGATAAGGGTTTGGCACTTCTGAAAAGAGAGGGGGAGTTAAATAGTTTAGTACTAAAGGAGATAGAGCGTATCAATCTTAAAGAGATTAGTACTAAATTGATGCATGTAGCCAAAAGGGATGGTGCTAAGAGAATAGTGGATGCACTACTCTCTGCTTAGAAGCCAAAGCCGTAGTTTGAGCTTCAGAGTACTAGTGTAGCCGACCTCTGCCGCTACAACTTTGCCGCTTTTGTCTAATATGAAAGTTGTCGGAAAAGCCTCCACGCCGAAATAGTTTGCAAGCTTCCCGCTTTGGTCATTGATCACTTTGATTCTCAATCCCCGCTTCTCTAAAAACGCTTTTATCTCACTATCGCTTCCGGAGTTCACCGCTACCGTTATGACCTCATACTCTTTTGAAAGAGCGTTGAAGTTGGATATCTCAAGTTTGCAGGTAGGACACCAAGTTGCCCAGAAGTGCAAGATAAAAGCTCTATCTTTTAACGCATCGGTACTAAATCTCTTTCCATCCACTAGTGTGGTTTGAAATTGCGGCATCGTTTTGTTTTGTAGATCATCAGGTTTTCTAAGAAAACTTATGAGGTTTGCCATGATAAAAATGATAATAGCGGTGATGATGATATCTTTGAGCCACTTTTTAATATCGATCTTTTTCATAACTTAAGGATAGCTAAATCTAGCTTGGAATTGTGCTATAATAATGAAAATTAACCCAAAGGAGCTTTTTGTGAGTGTAGCAGTTGAAAACTATAGCTATGATGACTATAAAAATTGGGAGGGTGATTGGGAGTTGATAGAGGGCTATCCGGTTGCGATGGCACCGTCGCCTATGAAGATTCATCAAAATATTTCTGCAGAGTTTATCTTTGAGATAAAAAAACAGCTTGAAGATAAAGAGGATTGCGAAGAGTGCGAAGTGCTGGCGGAGATGGATTATAAGATAAGTGATGATACCGTTGTGCGTCCCGACATTGTACTCACTTGCGGGGAAGAGGGTGAATACTATCTAACAAAAGCTCCAAAAATCATCGTTGAAATCATCTCTAAAGCTACCGCAAGAAGGGATGAGAAGGTAAAGTTTGAGCTCTACGAGAGAGAGAAAGTTGCCTACTATATCATCGTCTATCCGGATGATTTAGTAGCAAAACTCTATAAAATCAGAGACTCCAAATATGACAAAGTGGGCGATATGACAAAAGAAATATATACATTTGATGATTTAGAGTGTGAGTTGAGTATCGATTTTAATAACATTTTTAAAAGATTTCGAGCCACTTCCAAATAAACACCTTTCCCTTTTTATCATACTTTCGGTAAAATATTATTATTTTGTTGAATAGGATTTGTTTATGGATGTGAGAAAAATGGATGTCAGAAAAGAGTTTTTGGATTTTTTTGAAAAAAAGGGGCATAAAGTTGTTCCAAGTTCCCCACTTGTTCCGGATGATGCTACGCTTCTCTTTACCAATGCCGGTATGGTACAATTTAAAAATATCTTTACCGGTGAAATCCCTGCACCAAACCCGCCAAGAGCAGCCTCTTCACAAACCTGCATAAGAGCCGGCGGTAAACACAACGACCTTGAAAATGTCGGTTACACAAACCGCCACCACACCTTTTTTGAGATGCTTGGCAACTTCTCTTTCGGCGACTATTTTAAAGAGGAGGCGATTGCCTATGCTTGGGAGTTTGTAACCGAAGTTCTAAAGTTTCCGATTGAGAGGCTTTGGGTGACGGTGCATGAGAGTGATGATGAGGCTGAGGAGATATGGAAAAAGTTTGTCGCACCGGATAGGATACTGAGATTTGGTGATAAAGATAACTTTTGGCAGATGGGCGATACCGGTCCTTGCGGTCCATGTAGTGAGATCTTTTATGATCAGGGAGCTGAAAAGTTTAACTCCGATGAAGATGTGATGGGAGGTGAGGGTGATCGCTTCCTTGAGATTTGGAATCTGGTATTTATGCAGTATGAGCGAGATGAGAGCGGAGTGTTACATCCGCTTCCAAAACCTTCTATTGATACCGGAATGGGACTTGAGAGAGTAACGGCTCTCTTGGAGGGGAAAAGCTCAAACTACGATAGCTCTCTCTTTATGCCTTTGATCGAAGAGGTTGCCAAAATAAGCGGTAAAGAGTATATCTATGATGAGGGGGCGAGTTTTAGGGTTATCGCCGATCACATCAGAAGTGTCACATTTCTACTCTCGCAAGGGGTAAACTTCTCCAATGAGGGTAGGGGATATGTCCTTAGAAGAATTCTTAGAAGAGCGGTACGACACGGATATCTGCTTGGTATCAGAGAGCCTTTTCTCTATAAGCTTGTGGATACTCTCGGCAATATAATGGGTGAGCAATATCCCTATATCATCGAAAAAGCGCCTCAAACCAAAGAGGCTATCAGACTTGAAGAGGAGAGGTTTTTAAGAACCATCAGCGAGGGGCTTGAGATATTTAACGAAGAGTTGAAAAAGAGTACGAAACGCTTTAGCGGAGATGTGGCGTTTAAACTCTACGATACCCACGGGTTTCCTTTGGATCTAACGCAAGATATGCTCAAAGATAAGGGCTTAGAGGTTGATATCGATCGTTTTGAAGAGTTGATGAAGCAGCAAAGAGAAAAAGCAAAAGCCGCTTGGAAGGGAAGTGGAGATGAAGCGGTTAGCGGCGATTTCAAAGCTCTTCTTGAAAAGTATGGGGAGAATGAATTTACCGGATATGATGAGACAAAGCGTACTTCCAAGATATTGGCTCTACTTGATAGCAACTTCAAAGAGGTTGATAGCTTAGAGAGCGAAGGATGGGTGATGCTTGATAAAACGCCATTTTATGCAGAAAGCGGCGGTCAGGTGGGAGATAAGGGGAAGATCGGAAGTGCCGAAGTAGAGGATACAAAGAAGTTTTTCGGACTTAATCTATCCAAAGTGAGTACTAACGAAACATTAAGCGTCGGTGATGAGGTGGAAGTCGAGGTAGATATAAGCAGGTTGGAGATTCGCAGACACCACTCTGCGACCCATCTTTTGCATAAGGCTTTAAGAGTGGTACTCGGAGATCATATCTCTCAAGCGGGAAGTTTGAATGATGACAAGAGGCTTAGATTTGACTTTACCCACCCAAAACCGCTAAGTGCCGATGAGATAGAGAGGATTGAGCGTTTAGTACAGGAGTGGATAGCAAGAGGTGCAAAAGCTAGCGTTGAAGTGATGAGTATCGAGGAGGCAAAAAGCAGCGGTGCGGTTGCGCAATTTGGTGAAAAGTACGGCGATAAAGTCAGAGTGGTAACGATAGGAGAGAGTAAAGAGCTTTGCGGTGGAACGCATGTAGAGGATGCGAGTGAGATAGGGGCGTTTTTCATCACCAAAGAGAGCGGTGTGAGTGCCGGAGTGAGACGGATAGAGGCTGTCTGTTCGCTCTCAGCTGTAAAGTATGCTAAAGAGATGCGAGAGAAGCTCTCTAAGATTTCGCAAGAGGTTAAAAACGCTGATCCTCTAATAGGTGTTAATCGACTCAAAAAGGAGATAAAATCACTAAAAGATGAGATCCACTCCCTTAGCTCGGCTTCAAAAAAGTCTATCTCATTTGAAAAGATAGGGGATGTGGATGTGGCTGTCGAAGTGGTTGAGAGCGGAGATATAAAATCGATGATCGATGAGATCAAAAACCAAAAAGAGAGCGTTGCTGTGATGCTTTTGCAAAGAAAGGGCGACAAAGTGATGATGGCTGCCGGAGTCAAGGGAGCCGGGCTTAAAGCCGGTGAGTGGATCAAAGAGATAGCCCCGATTGTCGGCGGTGGTGGCGGCGGAAGAGATGACTTTGCGCAAGCGGGCGGAAAAGATATCTCCAAAATAGGCGAGGCGAAAGAGAGAGCCTTGCAATATGCAAAAGAGAAGCTTAGCTGATGGAGAGTTTTTTAAAAGAGTATGAAGCGATCATATTGCCGCTTCACCTGCTTTCAGCTATCGTTTGGATAGGCGGTATGATCATGTTTATTTTTGCTGTTTATCCGTCGTTAAAACAGATACCCAATGAAAAGAGTATGACAAGAACGGCGCTTAGAACCTTTAGAAGATATTTTAACTTTCTCTTCTTTTTTATCATCATCTCAATGATAACCGGTGTAGTGATGGAGATGGGGGGCGGTTATGAGAGCAGATCGCCCACTCTTGGAGCTATCGTTAGTACCAAAGAGGCGATATGGGTCTTGATGTTTTTGAATTTTCTCTTTTCATACTTTAAGATCATAGAAGCCAAAAACAAGTGCCTCAATAGCGATGTAGATGCCGCAAAGGATAATATCAGACTGATCACCTACTACCTCTTTGGGATCAATATTTTTTTGGGAATTGTGGCACTCTATTTTGGTTTGATACTGCAGGGGGCGTAATGATACGGCTTGCTTCAAACTCTAGTACTAGGGCAAAACTACTTAAAGATGCGGGAGTAGTCTTTATACAAGAGGGTGTTGACTTCGATGAGGAGTTAGTACGAGCAGAAACTCCTAAAAGTTTTGTCTATCAAGCTACCCTTGGAAAATATCACGCAGCGCTTGAGAAGTTTGGCTATAAGATCCCCCTTTTAGTAGCCGATACCGTCATAACTGCACACGGTAAAATCCTTAGAAAAGCAAAAGGTGAAGCAGATGCAAGGAGGATATTATCACTACAAAGCGGCTCTGTTACCTCTATCATAACCGCTATGATCTATAAGAGTAGCACTATGGAGCTTGTAGATATCTCGGCTACTCACTACAAATTTAATAGATTTGATGAGAAGGATTTAGAGGCGTATCTCAAAAGCGGTGAGTGGAGAGGAAAAGCGGGTGCTTGCATGGTTGAGGGATTTTGCAAAAAGTATATCAAAGAGGTTAAGGGATATGAGAGTACGGCGATGGGGCTCTGTGTGGAGAAGTTGCTGCCCTTTTTGGAGAGATAGCGGTGTTTTATGATGATGAGCTAAAAGCGTTAAAGAGGAGCTCTCTCTTTCGAGAAAGAACGCTTTATGATGAGGGTTTGGTGGATTTGGCCTCAAACGACTATCTCTCGCTTAGCAGTAACAAAGAGCTATTTGAGAAAGCGGTGGAGAGAGTTAAAAACTATCCACACCATGCGCCGAGAGCTTCACAGCTTGTAAACGGTTATCATCCTGTACACAAAGCGTTTGAAGAGTATTTGGTTAGTACTAACGGATTTGAGGATGCGATCGTTGTAGGGAGTGGATTTTTAGCCAATATCGCTCTTTTGGAGGCGCTACCCAGAAAGGGGGATCTCCTTTTGGTAGATGAGGAGTATCATGCAAGCGGCATCTTGGCATCCAAGCTAACCGGTGCAAAGGTGGTGTTTTTTAGTCACAATAGCGGTGTAGCGTTGGAGAAGTTGTTAAAGGAGAATAGCTACAAAAGAGCGATCGTAGCCGTTGAGGGTATCTACTCTATGAGCGGGGATCTCTTAAAGAGAGAGATATTTGATGTGGCTGATAAGTATGGTGCACTACTGGTTGTAGATGAGGCGCATAGTTCGGGCGTAGTGGGTGAGAACTTTTTGGGGGTCTTTGATCTTTTTGGCATTACCCCCAAACCAAACCATATCAAGATGGGAACTCTCGGCAAAGCTATCGGAAGTTACGGTGCTTATATCTTAGCCTCCAAAGAGATCATTCACTTTTTACAAAATCGGGCAAAGTCCATCATCTATGCTACCGCACCTTCACTTTTTGATATCGCTTTAGCTCATGAGGGGATGAAGTTTATAGAAGCAAACAGAATGGGTTTTATAGAAAAGCGTAATAGAGCCCAAGCGTTGACTAGGGAGATATTTGATAAGCAAGTCGAGGGCTTAGTACTAAATATCGAGATAGCTGATAATAGAAAGGTGCTACAGATAAAAGAGAGACTTTTAGAGAGAGGAATTATCGTAGGGGCTATTAGACCTCCGACGGTTAAGAGGGCGATACTTAGAGTGATATTAAATCTCGGTGTGGAGGATTTGGAAACGACTCTGCTCAAGATCAAAGAGGCGATAGATGAGCTTTAAAGTCGAAAAACTTCTTATCAAGAATGGAGAGAAAAGTCTGGTTGATATCTCATTTGAGATAAAAAATGCTTTTGCGTTGGTAGGAGAGAGCGGAAGCGGGAAGTCGCTGACACTAAAGGCGCTTCTTGGACTGCTTCCCTCAAATCTGACTCTTGATATGAGTGTCGATAGTAGTTTTGAACTTAAGAGAGGAAAGAGTGTGGCAATTATCGTTCAAAACCCGTTTACCGCCCTTTCACCGTTGACAAAAATCAAAAAGCAGTTCTTTATCGACATCGACAGGGCAGAGAAGTATATGGAGATGGTCGGACTTAGCAAAGAGTTGCTTGAGAGATTTCCGAGTGAGTTAAGTGGCGGGCAGCTTCAGCGCGTGGTGATCGCTATGGCTTTGAGTCTGAAACCCAAACTTCTACTTTTAGATGAACCGACAACGGCACTTGATGAAGATACGAAATACGAAATCATCTCTCTTTTAAAAACGCTTCAAAAAAAAGAGGGTTTTTTGATGCTGTTTGTCACGCATGAGATAGATATTACAAAGGATATTTGCCAAGAGATTGCTATACTAAAAGATGGTAAGATTGTAGAGAGCGGAGAGATTTTAGAGGTTTTGGAAAAACCGAAGGAGAGCTATACCAAGTCTCTCATAGAGGCAACTTTTAGACATAGGAAGTTTAGGCAATGAAATATATCGTGAGATTTTTTTTAGTACTAATTGTCATTGCGGTAGTCTCTCTCTTTGCTTTAGTACTAAAATATAAAGATGAACTAAAATTTGATACCGATAAGCTAGTTAATTACCATGTAAACTTAACGACTAAGATATATGATCGAAACGGCAAACTTATCTCAAATATCTTTGAGGGTGAGCATAGAGAGTATGTAAATTTTAAAGATATTCCGCCAAGGATGGTTGAAGCGGTTGTTGCGATAGAGGATACCGCATTTTTCGAGCATAGCGGAGTTAATTTTGAGGCGATTTTGAGAGCGGTACTCAAGGCTGTAAAGTATGGAAGATTGAAAGAGGGTGCATCAACCATCACTCAGCAGCTTGTAAAAAATGTCCTCTTAACACCTAAAAAGACGCTCAAGAGAAAGATCAACGAAGCGGTGCTGGCTATGAAGGTGGAGCGAGAGCTTACAAAAGAGCAGATCATGGAGCGTTACCTCAATGAGATATATTACGGACATCGGTACTATGGGGTGAAAACGGCTGCTCATGGCTACTTTAAAAAGGATCTTGAAGATCTTAACTTAAAAGAGATAGCGATACTTGCCGGTATCCCCCAAAGACCAAACGCTTATGATCCTACTAAACATTATGATCTCTCACTCTCAAGGGCAAATACCGTTTTAGAGAGGATGTACAATCTCGGATGGATAAGCAAAGAGGAGCTTGAAAAGTATCAAAAGTTAAGACCCAAAGTCTATAACCAGCCTCTTAAAAGAAAGCGAAATCTCTATATCGAAAATATGATTACAAAGAGTCTAAAGGGTGAGTTTAGTGACTTGAAAAAGGGAGGATATAAAGTCTATACGACACTAGATTTGGAGATACAAGAGTTAGCGCAAAAGGCACTTGATCATGCTTATGAAAATATCTTACAAAGAGGTGACGAAGCTATCAAAAAGGGAGTAGAGGTTGATTATAGCGACTTGAATGGGGCTATGGTCGTACTTGATAGCCATAGCGGTGAAGTGTTGGCGGTAATCGGTAGCGTTAGTAGTAAGCAGAGTGAATTTAATAGAGCCTTGCAAGGTAAAAGGCAGCCCGGTTCTAGCTTCAAACCTTTTATCTATCAGGTTGCTTTGAATCTTGGCTACTCTCCAAGTAGTAAATTGGCCGATATTTCAAGAAGTTTTACATTTCGAGACGGTGATGAGGATAAAGAGTGGAAACCGAAAAATTATGAGAAAAATTTTGAGGGACTTATCACTCTAAGGGATGCGCTAGTTCACTCAAGAAATCTAGCGACGATAAATCTCGTCAATGAGATAGGGCTTAGTACAGTGCATAGTGAGGTAGAGAAGATGGGATTTGAGGATATTCCTATGGATCTCTCTATCTCACTTGGAACTTTTAACATCTCACCGTTGAAGTTTGCTTCAATGTGGACTATATTTTCAAATAGCGGTATAAGAGTGGAGCCGAAATTTGTAAGAAGTATCGTAATGAGTGACGGCACAAAAGAGGTGATGAAAAGTATTGAACACAATGTTACAACTCCGGCTCAAACATACCTAATGACAACGATTTTAGAAGATGTGATCAAGCGAGGTACCGGTAGAAGGATAAAAGTAAACGGCATAGAGTTAGCCGGAAAGACCGGTACGACAAACGGATATAAAGATGCGTGGTTTTGCGGTTACTCTCCGGAACTTACCGTTATCGTTTGGTTTGGTAGAGATAGTAATATGGCGATGTATAAAGAGACGGGGGGTAAAGCGGCGGCACCCGCTTTTGCGGAATTTTTCAGTGAGTATTTAAAGGTTCATCCTGAAACCAAAAGGGAGTTTGATAAACCTGAAGGTGTAAGAGAGGTAACACTGCCTAACGGACAAAAAGAGTACTATACGGATATCTCCGCACCGAGCGATGAGAGTAGAGATAGTGCGGAGGATTTGATGGATGAGGAGTTATTGTTTTAAAGGTTTACTATATAATATATCTTTTGTATCGAAGTTATAGACAAAACCGAGTCTAATATAGCCGTATCTATCATCAAATTGATCAGAGGTATATTTGTTGTAGGTGTACGGAATGATTCCGTTTAAATTATCAAACATAATCGTACCTCCTAAGTAGAGTAAAAGACCTTTATGAATCACTCTTGAGAGGTTGAGGTTTATGATGAGATTTGATTTTTTATCGTTTGGAACTTGACCACTCCGATACAATCTTCTATACTCAATACTCTTATCCAAGATAAAATTTCCAAATTCAGCCGAGTAGCTAATACCAAAAATAAGAGCCTTTTCTGTTCTATCAAGCTTCTCTTTTTTACTATTTATTGTTAGATTTAGGCTGTTTTTGATATCTTGATTGATTATTGTGTTGATTTTGGAGTATGAGAGACCGGCATATAGATTGATGATAGAGCTGTGAAATCTATTTCCCAATATAAATCTAAGATAGTATGAGTTGTCACTAAGGTCTTTGAGTGAGAGTTCTACATTGTCATCCAAGTTGCTATATATAGCACTCCTCGACGCTTTTGATATATCTATATTTGAAGCGGAGTTATTGACATATCCTATATCCATTGTAAAGGCATCCATGATATAGTAGGGGACATCATAAAAGTTTACCCTAGCTACTATCTCATTTTTTCTATTTTTTAGCATATCATTTAGATAGTCGATATTTAAGAAATCCAGATTATACAATATAGTAAAAAATTTATTAGCTCCATATCCTATGCGTATATCAACTCCATTTGCATCTCCCAAGGCACCATAATTTTTCTCAAGTTCATCTCTATCTTTATGGAGGTGAAGTATGTCAAAACTGTCACTTAGATTTTGGTAGCTTAGATTGATTGAGGCGATATTTACAGGATATGTAAATGCGCTTATATTTAGGGTAGTCGGTGTGACATCTCTTTTGGCATAAATGATCGTTGTAAATAGAGAAATGATAGCTAATATCTTTAAATAATTTTTCATTTTATATCCTAACTCTAATCTTTTAAAAACTGCACTATTATAGTCAAAAGAAAGTAAAGTGTGGATGAAAATTAGAAAGAGAGATCGCTCTCTCTTTTCGTTGTTTGAGTTGTGATTGTTGTGGTTGGCATATCATTTTTCTCTTTTAGATCTTCAACTTTTTGATCGATCTCGATCTCATCCTTATCCTCATCCTCCTCACCCTTTAAAAACTCCATAAAAAAGATCCAAAAGATACCAAGGATGATAGAGGTGATAAATGCCACAACTAGTATAAGTGCTCTTTTAGGCTTGGTTTTGTCTTTGATATAGGCAACTTCCGGTTTTGTGAGCTGTTTTACCATATAGTATTCACCGGCTTGAGAAAGTACTTTCTTTTTGATGAGACTTGAGATAAGTTCAGTAATATTTTGTTTTAGATCGACATTGGTTGTGGAACTTAGTTCATTTTGATAGTAATTTAGTTGAGCATCCATCTCCTTGAAGTCCAACTTTTTGATATATTCGCTCATCTCTCTTAGATAGATCTCTACCAACTCTTTAGCTAAAAATCTATCCTCAACGGTAGCACTAAGTGTTATAGCGCCACTCTCTTTATCGGTGCTCACTGACATAATTTTTTTTAGTTTTTTATAGATTTCAAAAACAATTTCGTCTTGATTTTTTTCTTTTTGATGACTACTGAATATATGTGAGAAAAAGTTTATTATATTCTTTCTCATCTCATCACCATTTAAAACAAAAACCATATGTTTGCTCATATTTTGAGGATCTAGTTTTTGATCTAAACGGTATTTAATGATGATTTCTCTATTAAACGGATAGTCTTCTATTAAGTTTTTAAAGAGGTTTGCCACATCTATTCCGCCTCCGCTTCCACCTAAATTTATTCCTGCCATTGAAGCTAACGCCGCGGCGCCTCCTCCGATCGAGGGCTTGCTTTGCTCCTTTGGTACTAAAATCGTTTTAGAGGTATAACTATTTGGAGTGACAATCACATATATAAGCGTAAGTGAAGTTATCAGTGTTGTGATGAGAAAAAGTTTAAACTTATTTCTCCAAATAGTACCAAAGAGTTCTCTTAGATCTATCTCATCCTCTTCATAATAGGGTGGCTGATAAATAGGTTCACACTCAACTTTTTGCATCAAAGCTCCTTATATCGCACCGACAGTATGTGCCGCCGCGATTGTGAGTGAAATTTTATACATAATATCAGCTATATCTTTAGAGATATCCATCGTTCTTGTGTCATAGTAAAATTTCTTCGGAACCGTTATCACATCACCTCTTTTGATACATACATCATCCCCGCCAAAGAGGAAAGATCCCATATTGACCTTTCTAGCTTCACCGTTTGCGTGGATGACAAAGATGTGTTCATTGTCAGCTAGTGCCGTTAAGCCGCCGCTTCTTTTGATATAGTACTCTATATCATCACTGCTATAGGCAACGGCACTTGGCATCATCACCTCTCCATTAACCACGACGGTATCGTTAAAGGATGGGATATAGAGCTTATCACCGGCTTGGAGAGTAAGATCACTTTCTGAACCTTTGAATGCTTCTAGATCTTCATTAAGCGCGATGGTAATCCTTCCCTTTGGTTCAAACTTTTTAGCTTCCGCTATCAAGGAATCAACGGCTTGAACGATAGCGGCAATATTTGCGCTATTTTTACCAACTGAACTATTTCTGATATTGATAACGATCACTTGCTCTTTTAATTTAGATAGCTCTTTTTGAAGTGCCTCTTTTTGGAGTTGCTTTACACTCTCTCTCGTAAATACCGCTCCATATAAAAAGGCTTGCTCGGTAAATCCGCCGGCTCTCTCAATTACTGAAGAGAGCTTTTCACCAGAGTGAATCACATAGGTTCCAGGAAATCTCACCTCTCCGGAGAGTGTGATGGTTTCTCTTTTATTCCAGTAAGGGGTTCTTTTGATATGTATCTCATCAAATTTTTTGACGACAAAAGCGGAAGCTTCATGAAGTGGGATATTGATAATCTTCTTCACTCTATCCCCATTTTCATTAACATTGTATCTAATGATTTCCGCTTCTCTTTTATAGGCTTTTGGAGTTAGTCCTCCGGCACTATCGATAAACTCTTTCAGTGTCATGCCCGGACTGATTGGGTATGTACCGGGTTTGATAACTTCACCTGCAATAGTCGCTTGGTTTAATGGATGTGTTTCATTTAAGTCATATAGTGTGACACTATCTCTCTCTTTTAGAGGATAGTTTGGATATCGATTTACATCAATCACATCAACATTCACATCACCGTTTTGATTTTGTGCTGAAGTGATCTTGACTTTGGATTTATCATAGGGCTCTTTTATCCCGGCTTGATTGATCAAATCTGTTATAGTCATACCCTGACTATAGATATATTTCCCCTCTTTGATAACTGGGGCACCGTGAATGGTCACATAGGGTGCCGTCCCGGTATCAAGTCGATTAAAAATATACAATTCGTCTCTATTCTTTAAGATAAAATCATTTCTGCCCTCTAGAATATCTTTGAGATTTATTTTGTAGACTCTTGGCTTTAGATTTTTATCAACTCTTTTAATGAGTGCATAATCAAGCTTGGTATTTTCTAAAAAGAGACTATCCAAACCTCTACCGTTTAACTCTCTTTTCAAAAATGTTGAAAGTCTCATTTTAGTACCGCTTATCGCTCTTTTTCCCTCCCTAACGACATTTCCGGTAAGTAGAATATATCTATCTTGAGTAGGGTTTAGTGGCTGGAGATAAATCTCATCACCGTTTTTGAGACTAAAAGATTGCGCTTCATTCATAGAGATGGTTAGGTTTTGAATGAGCCTATTGTTTTGATATCTTTTGATAAGAATAGAGGATGCGTCCGCATTTGGTTTAACACCACCGGCATATTGCAGTATATCATAGAGAGTCTCCCCCTCTTTAAACTCATAGATCGCCTCTTTGTAAACATTTCCCTCTATACTCACAAGACCATAAGCACGCGGTACATGTATCACATCACCGGGTTTGAGCAAAAAATCACCATGATCGATACCGTTTGCAATCAAACTATAGTAGTCTATAGTCTCTACATTAACTCCATCTCTGATGATCTGAATACTCCTTACCGATCCTATATCATCCACACCACCGGCTTCTATCAATATATCTTTGACTGTCGATATAGAGGTTGTGTTGTAGAGTCCCGGTGCTTTGACAAAACCTGTTACGGTAACTTGCGCATTTGAAAATGTTTTAAGTGTGACTACAACTTTCGAGTTTTTATAGGAGCTGGCTAAATAGTTTGAAAGAAGTCTTTTAACTTCACTATACTTTTCACCGGCAACTCTAACTGGTCCTACTTGAGGTATATCTATATTACCTTCATTATTGATTTTGAGATGCAGTCTTTTATCGATATTGCTACCGTAGATCCAAATATCCAAAGTATCACCGATATTGAGTAGATAGTTTGAGGGTGCCGGTATGTTTTGTTGAAGACGCTTGTTTTTATTTCTAAAAAACTCTGTAGAAAATCTCTCAAGATACTTTTTCCTTTTTAATTGTACTTGATTTGATTTTATTCTTCTAATCTCTTCATCATCACTTTTATATTGAAGTGGTGTTAATCGTAAAGAACCATCTTTTTGTAGATTCTCTTTTAACTTTTTATTTATTAACTTTTCATCATCAGTTAATTC
>JALWLO010000118.1 GCA_027084135.1 Campylobacterales bacterium
GAGTTATAACATCCTTAAAATTTTTGTACTCTTTTAATGAATGAATATATGTTTCAATATCACTCTTTGTTGTGGAGATATTTTGTTCTTGATAATATAATGATTTAGCATTTGTATATACCTCTTTGCTTATATTTTTGATTGATCCTTTAGACTCTTTATAATATGTAGTTCCATTTTCAACTATGTCTCTATAAAAAGTCTTGAAATATACTTGATGATCTTTATCTGTAAATAAACCATCATATGCAACGGCTGCATAAGCACCTGAACCTTTTATTGTTCCGCAACTATTTAACCATATAATCATAAAAACTACCAAATACATAAACTTATTCATTTTAATCCTTTTTAGATTGTCGATGAGTATTGAACTCATCGACTGATTTTATCAAGACTAGTGCCAAGTATACCGGTGAATCCACGAATACCAGTTACTCCACCATCTACTCCACCAAGACCACTCTCGTTTTACAGAGTTTACCTTGACACGGATAAATGTGGCAGGAGTGGTCCAATAATTAGTTCTTGAATCATATCTTGCCCACATCTTATCTTTTAGTGATGTACCTGGATTCCATCCAGAAGCACAATAAATCCAGTTTTTATTTGGTTTCCATGAACAAGCCCATCCTTTATACTCTTTACCTTTGTATCCGATGATAACCACAGCATGGTTTTTTATCCATTGGTGGTTTAGAGCCATCATCATTATGGGATTACCTTTATTGATATCTGACTTGATGGTTCTAAACCAGCTAGATCTACTAAACCACCATCCTTTATTTATTCTTGCCCATACTGATGCATAAATGCCACCTTCTTCAAGAGTCTTTCTTATCCCTTCAGGTACTCGATGAAAGAGATCCCAAGGTGAAACTGTACCATCAGAATGTCCATTAAATCTTTTGTCAAGTAGAGTTACTAATGTACTTTTATAAGACCCTGAAACTGTTGGATCAGCATCTAGAGGATCTTCTCTTGAGTTAAGAAAATTAGTTTGATCTTCGTATATTGGTGATACTTTTCTATTATGTTGTATTGCAAGGTATCGGATCATAGAAGCTGCTGCAGTTTGGACACAGTTACCAATCCAACCCTTTTTTTTATTTTTACTGGTATCATTTCCATATGCGATATCTGTTGTCCATAGGTCATCATGCAACTTAGTTTCTTTGTTGATATGTTCATTGATATCTGGTCTCAAAAAATGTGGAGGTGTCCATACTGAATAACAAGCTCTATGTTTTGTTCTCTTCCACCATCTATGTACTCTTCTCTTTAGCCTAGACCACCATCCTCTTTTGTTGGTGTCAGGTGCTACTACTGTAACCTCTTTGATGATGTTTTCACCTTCTGTCTCTTTTTCGTATATCCACTCTTTTATCCTGTCTTGAGCAGCCTCTTTTTTCTCTAACTCTTCATTGACCGTTACATTGGCATCTATGCTATTTTCAAGTACAAACTCTTTTATCATCTGCTTTTGTGTAGCATTAAGATCTGTTCGTGCTTCGATCTCATCCAAGTCTATGTTGTTGATATCTGGCACCAATAGGTCAGCTTCATTTTTTAGCTTTTCTAACTCAGCTTTCGCGGCTTCCTTAGTTTGCGGGTCATACTTCTCTTTGTAAGCTTGTGCTCGTTTTTCATCTGTAAGTTCTACAAGACCGTCGGTACTTGCAAATGCTGATTCGATAAGATAAGTTCCTATCTTTTTGCCATCTTTTGTAGAAAATGTATGATAGAGCTCCTCAGGTGCGATATCCAGAGACTCGGTAATCTCTATATCTTTATAGCCTTTGGCTTTGAGTAGCTTAATGACTTCTGCTTTTTTCTGATAGTATGGAGCAAGGGAGTCAAATTTTGCCAAGTCTGAAGCATACTCTAGTGTTGCTCCGTATAGATATGACTTAAACTCAAAGTCTTTAGTTGAGTTAGTCTCTATAAGCTCCAACAGAGTATCTTCATCTATCAGGTAGTTACCTTTGACAAATGTAAAAAGTACTACACTGTTTTTGCCTTTAAGATTTTCAAACAGTTGAGAGTGAACCAACATAAAGTCAGTGTTATTAAAGTCATCTTGTGCATTTGACATCGCTGCTTGATAAACTGTATCTAAATAGTTTAGTTTAGTCTTACCGTTTAGACTTACATCACCGTCAATCTTTGCACTACCGGTGATATTGATAGTACTTTTACCGATAAACTTTCCGCTTCCGAAAATCTTTCCTATGATATCAAGTTTATCTACGACTATATCCCCATCTACTATCAAGCCGTTTTCAAATGGAGTACCGACATTGATGCTGAGTTTTCCTTTTGCTGTTAGATCTCCTTCAACAAGCAGAGACCCACCTATAAATAATTTATCTACATCGATATTTAGATCTGACTCACACTTGATAGGGAAATCAACATGTAAACTTTTTCCTTTAATACTCCACACACCGTTGCTGTATGTTAAAGTAGCATCGATGACACTTTTATCTGAAAGAGTCTCTTGGTTGTTAAACCGCTTAACAAATGTACCGTCTTTTTTTAAGATATAAGCATCAGGCAAAGAGTTGTTAACATCATACTCATGTACTTTTAAAGCTCTAAAATCGACTCTTTTTGCACTTTGTACATCTGACCCGACTGATCTAAACTCTCCTGAAGTACCGTTATATGCGGTAACTCTACCTGTGATATTGACACTCCTTGAGTTGGATACGATCTCTTGATTTGAGTGGACATCCGCTAGAGGACCATCTGTTTCAAAAGAGCCGTTAAAATTGATCTTTCCATTTGAGAGCAAAGCATACTGTTCAAATGAAGAGGGTGTTTCATCAACTGAAATATTTTTTGTGATTTTATCTTGTACTTTTATCTCTTTATGAGATGCAGGTACTTGAGAGCTTTTTAAACCTGTTTCAATCGGAGAGCCGTTGCTTCCGCCACAACCGACTAAAAGTGCAAAGATAGCTCCTGATGCTATCAACCTCATAAACTTATGCCCAAATCCTAAATGGGGGGGGTAACAGACATTTAAAATTCCTTTCAAAATTTAAAAATGCAACAAATCTTTGAAAAACAAAGAAAACCTAAAACCTTATATTCACACAAACTTAATAATCATACATAATAAAAACTTAAATTTCCTTACTAACTCCCATCCTCAAAGCCTCTTTTTTAGTATAAGTTTCATTAATATTAACTAAGTTTAGCTACACAGCGTTGTCCGAGTGCGGCGGGATACTCTCTATCTGCGGCAACTTTTTGTGCTAAACGATCTAGCTCTTTTTCACCGATCTCTTTAAAGTATGGAGATAGAGGGGCAAACCTCTTTTTATCGATCTTCATATAGTTTGCTAAATCATCCACGATAGCTCTACACATATCAACCACAGATGAGACCTTGACGATCTCACTTCTTGCATAACGGGCAGTAGGAAATGAGACCTCCGCTACGCGAAGAGTAGGGTCGTCTCCCGGAATCTGTTGAGCACCAAATAGCGGTTTTGAACCTACAGTCGCGGAGTCAAAAGAGGGGATAAATCTCGCAAGATGTTTGATCGCACTTTGGGTACGCATCCTCATCTCTTCCTTGCTCCAATTTTTGACGATCTTTTCCATCAGATTTTGTGGGAGTTGGGGTTGGCAGCTATGAGGTTGATTTGCAACCAAACCCTCTTCATAGAGGGTGATCTCTTTTGTCATACCGTGAAGCTGAAAATACCCTTGCGGATATGGCGTAAACTGCCCCATACCTCGAGGCGTACCACGCTCTCCGTGAAAGATGATCTCAGGCCATAAGTGCTCGATCTCTCGCTCCCAACGGCTCACATAGGCGGCTTTAAACTCCACCATCCGCTCACACTCTACACCTACCATATCATCTATCTTGCCGGTTTGAAATCCTGCGGCATTGATGATATAGTCATATGTTTCAACGGTAGAACTACCGTTTTGAGAAGCGGTGATCTCCCACCCATCTTTTCTCTTTTTTAGATCGGTGACTTCTGTTTCAAGCCGAAGATCTACATTTGATAGAGTGTTTAGTACTAATCTATTTCCCGCAGCGATGCGAAAGAGGTTTAACCCATACTCCTGCACCAGTATTACCGGAAATTGTATGGTATCTAGATCAACCTCTTTTGCAAAGGGTATCATCCACTCATCGTGACTGCTAGGTTTAGAGACCGCTTCATGTGTGCTAAGCTCCTCTATCTTGGCTCTATCGTAAAGTTTATAGTAGTTTTCGGCTTTACCTAGGATCTCATTTGCAGGGTCTTTTTCTATAAGGGAGCGATAGTGTTGCGTAAGTTTTTCGAGTCGATTTAAGAGATATTCACTACTTCTGGAGCAGTAGCTAGGAAGGGCGACAACGGTAGGTCTATGATCTACCCCGTGCGGATAAAGTCTGGCAAATGAGATCGACTGCTCTAAAAGTTTGATACACTGCTCATCACTGATCTCAGGGTATAGATTTCCTCCGGCATGCAGATGACAAAAGGGCGGACCACTTACCAACGATGAAGCTTTCTCGTAAAGTGTTATATCGAGATCTAAAGATGATAGGAGCAAAGCGGCACTGCTTCCCGCTATACCGCCCCCTATGACTGCTATTTTATTTCTTTTATTTGACACTTTTCCCTTCCCCTCAAATTCCCTGTAGTGATTTTACAAAAAGTTTGATAATTCTTTAAAGTGATCGATGACTATTGTCGGTCGGTATGATTTGATATCTTCACCATAGTTGTATCCATATCTTACCCCCACCGACTCCATACCGCATCTATTTGCCGCTAAGATGTCATTTTTGGAGTCGCCGACCATCAAGGCTTCCTCAACTTTGCAATCAAACTTATCGCATACATGAAGCAGGGGTGAGGGATCTGGCTTTTTGAGTGGGAGGGAGTCTCCGCCGATCGTATACTCAAACAGCTTACTGAGTCCCAACTTTTCAAGTATAGGTGAAACGAAAGCATAAGGTTTGTTTGTCACTATCGCCAACCGATACCCTCGTCGTTTCAACTCCGTAAGCGTCTCATCTACTCCCTTATAGATATATGTTTTTTCACAAAGATTGTGACGATAGTGCTCCATAAAGCTAGCAAGTGCTTTCTCAAAAAGATCCCTCTCTATCTCCTGATCTTCAACATCTCGTTTACCCAGTAGTGCCCTCTTTACAAGCATACTCGCACCGTTTCCCACCCAGTTATGCACACTCTCTAGATCATAACTCTTGAAGCCAAACTCTCTCAACATCGCATTTACGGCATAGGTTAGATCCGGTGCAGAGTCGATGAGCGTACCGTCCAAGTCAAACAGTATCAATTTTTTATCTTTAAATTTCACACATACCCCTTTGAATAGTAGCTAATTCCCATCCTCAAACTCTCGTTTTCTATGCTTCTCCCTCTTTAGTTTTCTTACCCGTTTTGACTTTTTGAGGCGGTTTGCTTCTCGTACTATATCCATACCGACTTCATCTATATCAAACTCTTTATTAACTAGGTTCAGTATCGTTAGTACTAACTTCTCAAGAGAGCTGTAGTAGTCGCTATCAAGGGGGACGGGTGTGGCTTTGTCATATCTCTTTTGAAGCTCTTTTAAGAGGTTACTAAATTTCTTTTTATCCGCTGTTTCGTTGTTTTGAAAAAAGGAGACTACTTTGCTTAGTGTTCTCTCAAGCACTCGCGTATAGATGATACGAAGGTGGCGATCTTCTCTTTTGTCTCTTCTCATTGGGTGAGTAGCTTATAGATTCTATCTATCTTTTGCTCAAAAAGATCTATGCTTATATTTCTCGACTCCCTGGTAAACTCTTTTCCCTCAAAATAGACGATGATTGTAGGAACCGAAAAGACATTGAGAGATGCGGCGATATCCCGAGATATGCTTGCGTCGATGAAGTAGAGCTTGATCTTTGGAAACTTCTCTTCAAAGAGTTTTACTATCTTCGGTTTGAGGGCTTTGCAGACATTGCATGTCGGTGTGGAGAAGTAGAGCAGTGATCCGATCTCTGCGTTGATAGCTTTTTGTAACTCATCATTAGTACTAATTTCTATCATTTGGCTTTAGCCCCTTTGCTTAAATCTTTTGGAATGGTGATGATCAACACATCATCTTTATAATTGGTACTAAGCTTATCGATCTGTGCATCTTGAGGGATAGCTAAGCTCTTTGATATGGAGCTTCTTCTCTTTGTATTTGGGGATTGTGATTGGCTTGTGATGTCGATCTGTAGCATTGCGCCTACGGTTTTGATATCGATATGGCTATCTTTGCCGTAGGGTAGGGGGATAGAGAGTTGATATCTATCTCCGTTATCTTGAAACTCATTTTTTAGCGCAAGGTTCAACTGCTGTAAAACCTCTCCAAAGAAGGGGTCTTTTTTCATCTCTTTGGTGATGTTGTCCATCTGTTGCGGCAGGTTTTGTAGCTGCTCTTGAAGCTCTTTTACGCCCTCTTTTAACTGCTTTTGCATCTCTTTGATGTTCTCTTGTACCTCTTTTGAAGAGAGTATGGAGGCAAAGAGCTCTTGCATATCTTGTTGCAGTTTTTGGGCACTCTCTTTGATCCTCTCTTCATCTGTAAGAGAAGATGAGAGATTTGGGTTTATGCTGCTTTGTTGCGGTTGATTGTGCTGAGGGTGGGAGGGTGTTTGAGTTGCATTTCTTGATATCTTGGCGGCGTTTGGATCGATATTTATCGTGATCTTCGGCTCATCCTTCTTTTGAATCGTTTTTGTAATTATCTTCGGTTTTTGCTCTTGAATAGGATGGTTTTTCTTGTATAGCTGATATGAAAGATAGGCTATAATAGCTATTAGTACTAAAAATGCTGTGATGATCAGGTTTTTATATTTCATCTTTTCTCCTTCTTAATTGATACATTATACCCAAATTTTTTGATAAATGCTCGATGAATTTGATTTTGATAAAGGGGTGTAAATGTTATAGTGAAGTTGTAAAACATCTTTTTATCTAAAGTTTTATCCACTTCCCATTGATGAGTGGGAAGTGGATCTCTTAATGAGATTCTACAAATGATCCCATTGCAAGTTTTCCACCAATATTCAACCTATCAACAACTCTTTTTTCTTGAAGATCAACTTTGACAAGTGCCCCCTCTTCGGTAAGAAACATATAGAAGTATCTTCCATCTTTAGAAAAGTGATACTTTGGATGAGATTGAGTTTGAACTTTTCCAATCAGTGTATCATCAATTTGGCTCACATTGATATCAGCAATCTTAGTATTTGTTACCGTATCCATCAGCGTAATAAACTTATCTTTATGGTTAATAACTATAGCAATGTTTCCATGCTTAAACTCAGCTGTATGACCTGCTCCTTTACCGGCAGGTACAATTTTTTCAATTTTCATTGGTGATGTGGCATAATTAACAATAAAAAGATTGCCTTCATCAGACCCAATATAGATATGTTGTTGATCTCTCATAAAATTTAGGTGATGTACTCCCATAATATTTGGAGAGAGGTTATCTTTTTTAATCTCTAAGTTATCAACAATTTTTAATCCTGTCTCCTCATCAAACTCTAGCTTTAGTACTGATGGATAGACATCAGTTGCCCCCTCTGCAGTAGCATAAAAGATAGTAGAGTATCTCTCTTTACCCATATGCGTTCCACTGTTATTTCCTCCGTTGCCGTGTTGTCCAGAGCCATTTTTATGACTTCTAGATTCTTTATTGCTATTTCTAAGTCTATGTCCAGCTTGACCGTGTATCTTTGGCGGTATAAGGTTGTGTATAGGTGATGGTGTTTGAAGGGTATTGACTAATGTCGTTTTCCAATTACCATCTGTATCTTTAAAGATTTTATAGGTCTTTATTTGTCTATTTTGTCTATCTAGTAGTACAAAATGATCTTCATTGAGCCATTCAGGATGTCCACAGGCAAGCGTACCACTTGAGACATAGGTATGACCACTTGTTACAGGATAAGTTACATTATTGTCGCCTACAGTCGCAATAAGAGTATCGGTTTTAGAGTCTATAATAGCAGTCATCGGTTTATCTACTCCAGAAACCGCTACTAAACCGGTCTCTTTGTTTATATTAATGCTTCTTGGATGGAATTGTAACTTGATTGTTTTTATGACTTCATTGGTTGATGAGTCTAGTACATCAATTTCATTGCTACCTCTATTATCTATGTACATTTTTGGTGTAGCAGTATGCATGCCGTGCATTTTGACAACTTCTGCCGCGTATGTTTTTTGGTGACCTGTTGGAATCTCATCTATGAGTTGCATATTATTTACATCTACTACAACAATACGGTTATTTTCTTTATCTCCAAACCATGCACGAATATCTTTATCTTCTTTCATACCATGTTTACTGTTTTCTTTTTGCTGAATTCTTTTTTTTGTTTCCTCAACATGTGCCATTGCACTCTCTTTATCGATTATACGACCTTTATACTCTTTTTGTTGCTTTAAAGCAGTCCAAATATCAGTGAGTTGTGATTCATTTTTTGGAAGCTCTTTTATGCCATTTGATTTTAGAGCATTTTTGATCTCTTTTTTGATTTGAATACCGTTGTTTGCATCGCCATCAATGTCTAATGTTTGTAAAAACGAAGCGATCGTTGCATTATTTTCTATAATCTTTTTGCCGTCACTAAGTTCTTGCGCTTTGATCTCTTTAAGTAAAATATCACCTATATAAAAATGGCAATCTTCTCCTTTTTCAAACTTAAAAGCCCCCTCTTTATCTGTAGTACCTTCTTTTATACCGCACTTATATGAGACTCCTTCTACTGCTGAATCAAGATAGTAAGCTGTGCCTATATTGTTGTTGGTATCTGTAGTACCATTACTGCCTCCGCAACCTATTAAAATCGTTGAAGCAGACAAAGAAAGTATACTCGTTTTGATATATTTTTTCATAAAATTACCCCTTATTGAAATTTACATAATAATTTTAAAATTAAAGTATTACTTGAATATTAACTGTAACTATTTATATTTTGATTAGCCGAGTTAAAAGTAGTAGCCTATGCTAAGAGAAGTTGAATAATCAACCGAACTACTACTTAAACCTTTAACTATTTCTCCAGTTATGAACCAATTGCTATTCCAGAAGTGGCTATAGTATAGTGTTATGTTATTAATGTTTTTTTCATTTTTATAGATTGAAGTCTGTTTGGAGTATGAGATTGAGGAGTAAGATTTTGATGTTAGGTTATAACCTACAGATAGTGTCAGGCGATTACTATTTTGTGTAGTGTTATCATACATGAATGTATATTGATATTCGGCTATGAAGTTGTACTTTTTAGTATATTTCATGCCTTTTATCGTGACAAAATAGTCGGTCTTGTTTCCACCATTCGAGTTGTATGGTATATATGATCCAAACCCCATTTTTATATTGTAGGATGGATATAGCCATCTATGATAGACTGCCAGTGTTAGGTCATCGAAACTATTTTCTATATTTTGAGAATTATATTTAGAGCTATAAAGCCATATGCTAAAGTTTTTGTAGTAGTAATCGATTGAGAGGCTTTGAAATCGTTGTGAATTGTTGGCATCTTCTTTAAGATATGTGTAACCAACACTTATGTCGAAGTGATCATCTTCCTTGAATGTTATTTTTTTAATCCCACAGCCTTTAGAATCAACAATTTCAGTTAATTGGCTATTGGGACAAAGGTCATCTTCGTTGGCAACGCCATCTAGGTCATCATCAATGAACTCTGCATGAAGATATGTGTAAAAAATCAAATAAATCAAAAAAGTTTTTTTCAACACAACGCCCTTTTATCTATCATGATTTGGTGAAATTTGATGTGTTTTAGGAGATTGGTGTTGAGGGTTTTCATATTTTTGATGGTTTTTAACTTGGTTTTTATTTTGAAGATTTTTTTTATGTGCATGCATCTTCTCTTGATGGAGTATTTTATGTTTTAGACCCTTATCGTTTTGTTTTCGGTTTTTGTGTGGATTCTCTTTTTTATGAATAGAGTAGCGTAATTTTTGTATCGCTTTAGTACGCTCTTTTTCATTCATTTGAGATAGTTCATATTTTATCTCATTCATGATTTTAAAACGCTCTGATTTAGGTGCATTTTGAAGTTTAGCAATTTTTGCCTCTAAGTCAATTTCATTAGCAAATATCGATATTGGTAAAAGTAGAAGAGAGATTATGGTTTTCTTCATATATGTCATTTCCAATTTTTCAATTTTTAACATCATAGTAAAGCATAAACATTACTTGACTATTACCTCTTTTAGATTAAGAGAAATAACCGTTCCTTTATCTACATCACTTTCAATACTTATCTCTATCCCTAACTTCTCACAAAGTTTTTTTACTATATGCATTCCTATACCGATCCCTCTTTCGCTTTCTTTATAATATCGTTTGAAAACTTTATCTATATCTTTTATTCCTTTTCCACTATCTTCAATAAAGAGCATATTGGAAATATTTTTGATCTTTACTGCCCCGTCATGTTTATTGTATTTACAAGCATTGCTTAGAATATTATCTATGATACGCACAAAAGCATCTCTATTTGTCTCTATTTTAACTTTATTGATATTT
>JALWLO010000119.1 GCA_027084135.1 Campylobacterales bacterium
ACCAAAAAGAGTACTCTATTGCCCTTATAGAGAACCGAATAACCCAACTACTAGGAGAGATAGAATGAAAAAAATAGTGTTAGCCTTGGGTCTACTAAGTATGGTTCACGCTGTAACCGTTGAGCAACTTTTTAACGTTAAAACGGTTAAAGTAAAAAAAATTATGCTATATTTATCTTGGAGACATTAAAATAAAGGAGTTAATTATGAAAGGTATCACAAAAATTCTATTTTTATTGGGAGTTTTATCAATATTCTCATATGCTAAGACGGATGTTGTATGGAGTAGTTGTGAAGATGTTATGGAAGAACCCTTTATGCCTCAAGATCTGTGTCTTGAGCCGTGTGATGTGATAGAAGATTAAGGTGTAAGTTGGTTTTTCTTTTTTGGTATTTTAAAGGGTAGGGTGAGTATGATATAAATATTTTTCTGAAGATTTTTGACACAATTTGTATAAATCTTCATCTTCAAGTATCGTCATACAAAGATAAAAAAGCAAAACAGTTTGCTTTTTCTTTACGCTTCTTCCCCTCCCGTGCGCCTGTATTTTCCTTCAGCACGCCGAGTATCATATATTTAATGCATCATATAATGCAAAATTTGGGATTAAAGTCTCTAAAATCTATTTAGATGCCATTATGGTTATCTCTACCGTATTATTTTCATTTGTTGTATCGGTTTTATATGCTCCATATCCTCCCAATATCAAAAGTGCTACAGCCGTACTAATAATATATCTTTTCATAATTCTACTCCTTTTGGACTATATATCAAAATCGTCACAAAAGGAAAAATATACATAAAAAGTAAATAAGATTTGTATAATCTTTGGATGTATGTTACTTTAGGGAACTTCTATATTGGAAGTACCCTGATATTTGAGTCAAGCTTCTCTTTTAGTACAGACTCTATGGCATAAAGGGTACCGGTCGAGCTACTTGCACATCCGCTACATGCACCGAGATATCTGATATAAATATCAATGTTTTCGCCGTTCTCCTTGATGTCGATCACTTCGAGATTTCCACCGTCCATGATAAGCATTTGACGGATATTTTCATCAAGTACCTCTTCCACTTTTTTGAGTTTTTGCACTAAGGTCATCTCTTTAAATGCCACCTCTTCGCCTACTCCTGCGGCACTGTCGGCAGCAGCTTTTGTTTTTTTGCGCTCCATCTCCTCTCTCACCTCCTTCAGGATATCTACGAGATAGTACTCTCTTTCTTCGTGTCCACCCGGTTTGATACAGCTTTTACAAAAGGCTCCCGCTTTTGTGTAGTCTGTGATCTCCTCGACTGTTTTGAGGTCATTGATCTCGATTACCTCTTTGATGGTACCAAGACTCACTCTCGCACACTCACATACGATGATCTCATCTTCAAAGCTCTTCATATCCACACCTTTGTACTGGGCGGCGGCTTTTTTGATCACATCATATGCCATTACGGAGCAGTGCATCTTTTGAGGGGGAACGGCAGGTGTTTCGGGATTGTCCCTTAAGGCAAATTCGACATCAAGATTGGTGATCTTTACCGCTTCATCTACGGTTTTACCGATCGTAAGCTCCGCCATCACATCACTGCTGGCTATCGCCGTTCCGCAGCCGAAACTCTTAAATCTGGCATCGATGATCTTATCGCTTTTCTCATCTACCAGCCAGTAGAGTCTCACCGCATCACCGCAACTCTCCGCTCCAAAGTCTGCCACTACGAGTTTGGCTCCCGCCTTTTTTGCATCCTCTTCGGTTAACTCCCCCATAAACTTTGGGCTATTCATCCTCTCTTGCACTTTGTTGCTGTACTCGTCCCAGATGCTTCCGCCGATTAAATTATCAAATCCCATATCTTCCCCTTATCCTTCGCTCATTTGTTCTTTTGGTTTATAGGCGTAAGAGCTTGATATACTTCTTAGCCTTTTTACCGCTTCTTTGGTTTTTTCTATGGTGTAGTCTATCTCCTCTTCAGTGGTAAATCTGCTGAGAGAGAAACGAACCGCCGTATGAGCTAGATCCGCTTCCGCGCCGATCGCTTCCATCACCGGATTGCTCTCTAAATCTTCACTGGCACACGCACTTCCGGTACTAGCGGCGATGCCGGCTCTGTTTAGATCCCAAAGCATCGCTTCTCCCTCAACGCCTCTAAAGCTGATGAGGATGGTATTTGGCGTTCTCTTTTCTCTCGGCGTTACGACAAAGGTATCCTCTATCTCTAAGAGCGCATCTTCAAGTTTATCTCTTAGCTCTTGGACATCGGGCATCTCAAAATCCAAACTATCTATCGCAAGCTCTATCGCTTTCCCCATACCGACGATTCCCGGTACATTGAGCGTTCCGCTTCTAAGTCCGCCCATATGCTCTCCACCGTGCAGACAAGGGGTAGGCTCTTTACCCTTTTTGATATAGAGTGCGCCTACTCCCTTTGGTCCGTGAAATTTATGAGCCGAAAATGTCAGATAGTCCACATGGAGGCTCTGTACATCGACTTTCACCTTCCCGATCGCCTGAACCGCATCGGTATGAAAGAGTACACCGTGCTCTTTGCATATCTCACCGATCTCTTGTACCGGAAAGATCGCTCCAGTTTCATTGTTCGCCCACATGACGGAGACGAGGGCGGTTTTTGGCGTGATCACGCTTCTGAGGCTATCCGCTTCGATAAGTCCTTCGCTGTTTATCGGCAGATAACTCACCTTTACTCCTAGACTCTCAAGGTACTTAGCGGTAGCGATGATGGATGGATGCTCTACTTCAGATACCACTATATGATCTTTTCTACCGTTTATGATGTAGTCGAAGTAGATCGATTTTAGTACCCAGTTGTTACTCTCTGTGGCACAGGAGGTGACGACTACACTATCACTTTTGGGTGCATTGATACCGGCATAGATCCTCTCAAGTGCGAGTTTTAGGTCGGCATGTGTCTCTCTTGCAAAGTCATGCAGGGAGTTTGGATTGCCGTAAAGTTCTAAAAAGAAGGGGTCCATCGCTTTTTTGACTTGTGGATCGACCATCGTTGTTGCGTTGTTGTCAAGATATACTCTCATTCACTCTCCAAAATTTTAAATAAGACTAAATTACTCTTTTTAAATGGTAACCCTTTTTTTCTTATAAAAAACTTAAGGTAACCTCTAAGCCTCTAATATTAATATATATGGTTATTGGATTATATCTTTTAACAGTTGTATAGTTTTTGAAAATTCAAAACTACTATCGGCATCTTGGGTTAAAAACGCCTCTATGCTACTTTTCTTCTCAATCGCCCTATCAAGTTCAGGGTCATTTCCCTTTTGGTACGCTCCGATTCGGATCAAAACCTCATTCTCTTTCAAGAGTGCGTACATTTTTTTAAACTCTATGGCGGCGTTTAGATGCTCTTTATCAGTTACATCTCCCATCACCCTTGAGGCGGAGTTTAAGATATTTATCGGCGGATAGATACCAAAGTCTGTAAGTTCTCTGGAGAGTACGATATGTCCGTCAAGGATCGATCTGCTCTGATCCGCAATCGGATCACTCATATCATCCCCCTCGATAAGAACGGTGAAAAATGCCGTAATACTCCCTTTCCCTTCCTCTTTTCCGGCTCTCTCCATCAGTTGTGCAAGTAGGGTTAGCGATGAGGGCGGGTAGCCTTTGGAAGTGGGCGGTTCACCGAGTGAGAGACCTATCTCCCTTTGTGCCATGGCAAATCTCGTAACCGAATCCATGATAAAAAGAACATCCCTGCCTTGCTCTTTAAAGTACTCCGCTACAGCCATAGCCGAAAATGCTCCGTACTTTCGCATCAGAGGAGAGTCATCACTCGTAGCGGTAACGATAACGGTGTTGCTAAGATCGCCTTTTAGGTTTTTCTCTATAAACTCCGGTATCTCTCTACCCCGCTCACCGATGAGCGCTACGACTTTTACCGGAGCTTGGGAGCCTCTGACAATCATCCCCATAAGGGTTGACTTTCCGACGCCGCTTCCGGCAAAGATACCCACTTTTTGACCCACTCCGGTTGTCAATAGCCCGTCGATACTCTTGACTCCTACGCTAAACGGTGTATCGATGATGCCCCGTTTCATCGCATCTATCGGTGTTCTGATGATAGGCATTTTGGTAGCGGCTTTGATAGGGGGTTTGCCGTCTTTGGGATTCATAAAGGGATCTACCACTCTGCCTATGATCTCGTCGCTTAAGTAGATATTTAGCCCGTCGCTCTCTATATAGGCTCTATCTCCTACTCTCAAGCCCTCCACATATCTAAAAGGTGAGACGATAAATGACGCTTTGTTGATCTTTGTAACCATAGAGAGTTCGACTCTCTTTGGGTCGCTGTTTGAAACGATCTTTACGATATCTCCGATGCTGGGATTGAGTCCGGTGATTTCGATGTCGGTTGCGGTGATATTTTCCACTCTACCGAAAGATACCCCAAGCTCCTCTCTCTCAAGTGCGTCGATGAGAGATTTGAACATCTAATACCTTATGGTATGGGGTGAGTTGATGAAGTTTAGAAACTCCGCTCTGGTTTTCTCCTCTCTAAACTGTCCCCGTAGAGCCGAAGATGTGGTGGTGGAGTTTACCTTCTCAACGCCTCTCATCTCCATACACATATGTCTTGCTTGAATCACCACGCCGACACCTTTGGGCTGTATCGTTTCGATGATGGCATCTGCTATCTGCTCCGTCATCTGCTCTTGGATCTGAAGTCTTCTGGCAAATACCTCCACCATTCTCGGTATCTTGGAGAGACCAACAACTTTTCCGTTTGGGATATAGGCTACATGCGCTCGACCGATGATAGGCAAAAGGTGATGTTCGCACATAGAGTAGAACTCAATATCTTTGATAAGCACCATTTCATCGTTACTACTCTCAAATAGCGCTTCGTTGAGTATCTCTTTTGGATCTTGTTGATAGCCTTTTGTCATAAATTTAAACGCTTCATAGACTCTATGCGGTGTTTTGACAAGTCCCTCTCTATCGGGGTCTTCACCGATGATTTTAAGCATGTTTTTGACTGAATCTTCAAAAATTTTTTTCTCTTTCATATCTATCCCATTTTGATTATTTTGAGACATTATACCAAATCTCTTAAAACTCTTTTTTAAAACTAATTCCGATAGCATCACTTGAAAGTGCCGGTTTTATACTTACTCCTTTATATCTAGTACTAAAGTAGTAGCTACAAGCGATACCGATAAGCGCTCCCGCATATACATCGCTTTTGTGGTGATTGTGACTCCAAACCCTGCTATAACCGACAAAGCCGGAAGCTAGATAGAGAGGAACGGCATATCGAAATCTGTATCGTTTGTCGATATAGGCACTCGAAGCAAAAGTGATACTTGTGTGTCCGGATGGGAAAGAGCGATTATTTTTACGGTTTGGTCGCTCTTGTTTTGTGGCAAATTTTAGTGCATAAGTGGTAGCAACCGTTGCGCAGATCGACTCTAAAAACTCTTTTTGACCTTCGTTGTCATCATAGTAGTAGCTGTATACAAAGCTGCCTGCAGGTATGAGTAGAGCCAATACATCGCTGCTTTTCTCAAGTGAGAGAGCATTGAGTATCGTACTAAAGAGTGGAATAAATATAGCTATTTTTTTCATGAAGGATATCTTATCTTAAAAGGGTTTAGAGTTGTGAGATAAAGGAAGCGATGAAGAGTACTAAGCCTGCTACTTCAGCAACAATGTAATAAGGAGAAAAAATGACTTTATATTCATTACTTGTTCTTATCTTCATCGCTAACCTCTATGGTTGTGGTGGACATAAACTAAATCGGCACTTTTTGGAAAAACTTTATATTTTATTTAAAGTAAATGATTTTTTTCTAAAGATAGCTAACTATAAGCCAAAGTATGTAAAATAAACTTTACAAAAAAATCAAAAGGATATTGAGATGAAAAGGGCACTTTCACTGCTTATCGCATTAGCCGCTATATCAGCGTTGGCACTCTTTTGCTATATAGATAAATCGCAAGATATTGAGCGAGATCTGGTAGCAAAAGCACTTAAGAGGTATGATGAAAAAGGGATCGACTGGGTAACTCCAAAGTTGAAGGGTGGAGAGTTTACGAAGAGTAGATACTTAGTACTAAACGGTACCGCACCTTCTCTTGAAGCGAAAAATGAGGCGGTTCAACTTGTATCCAACATCGATGGGATACTTGGGGTAGAAGATAGAATCGAGGTGGATCAACATGCTATCCAAGAGGTGAAAGAGGAGATAGTCTCTACCGCTGATGAAGCGGAGGAAAACCACAGCTCTACCGTCGCTGCGGTAAGTGCCGTAACCACTACGGCGGCAACCACGGTAGCCGTAAATAGCGCTCTCAAAGGGGAAGAGGAGCAGTTGGAGAGAGCAAAAGCGTTGGCACTTGAAGAGGCAAAAAGGGCAAAAGAGGAGGCTCTTAAGCAAACTGAAGAGGAGACTAGGAAAAGAGCCCAAGAGGAAGCTAGGCTTGAAGAGGAGCGAAGAGCCAAAGAGGAAGTGGAGCGTGAAGCCAAAAGAAAAGCCCAAGAGGAGAGATTGGCTAAACTCCAAGAGGAGAAGAGAGCCAAAGAGGAGGAGGCGAGAAGAGAGGCTCAACGACAAGAGGCTCTCAAAAAGGCTGAGGAAGAACAAAAAGCCAAAGAGCTTGCGGAGCTTGAGGCTAAAATGAAAGCTGAAGCGGAGCGAAGGGCTAAAGAAGCGGAACTTGAAGCCAAGAAAAGAGCCGAGGAGAAGGCAAGAAGAAAAGTGCAAGAGGAGAAGCAGGCAAAAGAGGCAACGAAAAAGTTAGAAAAGTTACCTGATCTAAAAAGAGAGAAAAAAGAGAAAAGTGTCCAAATCGAGGTTGTTAAAAATGTGGGTAAAAATAGTGAAAGAGTCAAGTGTCAAAAAAGAATCAATAGACTTTTAAGAGAGAAGAAGATCCATTTTAATTACAATAAAGCGGGTATCAAAAGTGGATTTGCTATACTTGATAGGGTGGCTAAGTTGCTCAAAGAGTGTAAAGGTACAAAAGTTTTAATTGCCGGTCACACAGACTCTATCGGAAGCGATAAGTACAACAAAGAGCTTAGTCTCAAAAGAGCAAACTCTGTTAAAAAATATCTGGTTGTTCAAGGTATTAAAGCAGATCGTATCATAACGAAAGGTTATGGAGAGCGCAGACCTATCGCTACAAATGCGACTGAAGAGGGACGTGCAAAAAATAGAAGAATAGAGATAAAATTATTAGGAGAGTAAGATGAATCTATTTTTAGAGATATTGGGATTGTTATTGGCTGCGGGATTGATAGGTGCACTTATAGGTTGGTTGCTTAGGGGTGACTGTAAGAGAGTTACTGAGGAGTAGGGGTGGAGGATATAAGTTATATACTTCCCTTTTTGACTCCCTGTATGTTGATAGCCTTGCTTATCGGCGGTGCAGCTGGATGGAATATCAGAAAGTGTTCTATTTTTGAGCAAAGTGCCACTTTAAAGGATGACGGGAGTGGAGATTTTTCTATCAAAAAGTAGTTCCCTCCTCCATCTTCGTTATTGTTTTGGATTTCTGAGCTATCTCTCCGTTCTATCTTTGTAGTATCTCTCTCATTCCATACAATTTTTTCACACATTTTTGCTATAGTTTCAAAAAGAGCTTCAAAGGAGGCGATCATGAAAAAGTTTACGGTGTTGATTTTGTTGTTAGTACTAACGCTCATGAGCGGATGTGAGAGTGCAAGCAAAGAGAATCCTCATATCACACTCTATGGACCAAAAGATATCACCATCAAGCCCTATCAACAGCTAAGAGAGCCGGGTTTCAAAGCGACGGATGCCAAAGATGGAGATCTGACAAACAGAGTACAAGTCACGACCAATCTTGATATAACACGAGAGGGTGTTTACTATATAAACTACAAAGTGGTCGATAGTGACGGCAATAAAGCCTATGCCTCCAGAACGGTGACCGTTACAAAAGATGCAAGTGACGATGCCTATTATCGCGGTGATTATCTGATAACCGACAATAAAATCTATGATCTCACAAACTATCTCTTTAACCCTTATGTCTATCGAGACGGTAGAACGATAGAGGAGAAGTACCTCTTTTTCAATAACCTCTCCACCGAACCTATCTATACCAAAACCTTTACCTACGAGAGAAACGAGAATGACGGTAGTATCTATGAGTTTATAGACAATCGCATCAATAGCAGAGCCTATATCGGGATAGATTCCATCACCTATGTCAGCGACAACAGCAGTGATCTGATCATCAAAAAGAGGTTCAAAGTAGGAGATAGCTTTAACAGTAGGGATTCAAAAGGAAGGCTGATCAGCTGTGAACTCATCAGAAACTTAGCGCCTACCGATGAGCCGGGGAGTAGATTTTATATCCACGATGTGATAGCGGATGTAGAGCCCAAGTATGACTTTAACTATGTGGATGTACTCAAATTTGAGTGTGATAACGGCTCTGAGATATATTATGCAAACGGTTGGGGTGCGGTACTCAATGTGGATGAGGATGAAAACTATCAGTTGCTGGATAAAAATAGTTTTCGAATAGTTAAGTAGGGTTTAGAGGTGATTAGTACTCGCTAATCTCCACCTTGATCTCCCCGCGCCACTCATCGCTCTCTATAGGATAAATCCCATCTTTAAGAGGTATGGTCGCAACAGCTGTGGAGAGGGACTCGTATGAGCCGTGTCCTGTGATCTCTCGTATCTTGTAGAGATTGAGAAAGTCTATCTCATAAGGGGTTATCAAAACTCTTAGGCTCTTTTCATCGCTTAGTACTAAACCATCAAAGAGTGTGTAGTCGATCTCCTTGCTGACACCGCTATCTCTATACTTAAATATAGGCAGATACCAACTCTTTAGTGCCCTTTTGTCGATCGCCCTATCGATCCCCCACTTTTGAGAGATAGCGGGAGAGTAGACTTTGCTACTAAATGCGATCTCAGCCGGCAGTATCGAGCCATAAAAGAGTCTATCTTCGTGAAGATCGTCAAGTTTGGCATTTAAAAGCGTCAATTTCACCCTTTTACGGGAGCTTAAAAAGCTGATAACATCAGCCCAAGCCGCTAAGTTGTCATCGATAGAGGTGTGGGTTTCATGCAGATAGATGTGCGGGTAGTCTCCCTCGGAATATGTATCTCTGACAGCCTGTACACCGTCATTTGCCACCCTTTTGAGAAGGGTAATAGCTTGATTGTTGAGATGGTCGTCGGTTGAGCTTTCAAAGGCTATCTTGATATCTTTGTAGTATGGGGAGTTTGGATTTAAGTGCTCTTTTATCCAGCTATAGTGCATCTGCTTGACCTCCGGCGCACTGCTTTTGAAAAAACCCGCCCCTTTGGCAAATCTCAGCAACCCCTTATCGCTAGCGGCGATATTTCCTTTGATCACACCCTCAAGTGAGATCCATCTGGATATAGACTTTGTGCTAGAGAGATGCTCTAAATCCTTCTCGATAAGGTAGCGCGTGACAAGAGATCCCATGCTGGCACTGACGATATATATCGTCTTAGCTTTGGTCTTCTCTTTCATATATCTTGCAAATTTAGCGATGATGAGAGCATATCTCGGGATACCCTCCAGCGCTTCGACCTCCTCGATATCTTTTGGAGTGTAGTAGCTAGGGGGCGTATCTCCGTAGTAGGGTGTGATAGCTACGATATATTTGGAGTTTTCATCATAATTTGAAGTGGTGGCAAATGCGCTAAGATCTAGGAGATTGTTGATCACTTTGTCATAGTTGTCATTGCCGTAAACTCCTCTTCTTTGGTATCCGTGCTGAGCATATCCGTGAACATAGAGTATCAACGCTCTTTGAGTATCTTTTGGTTTTTCTATCGGTTTTGACGGAGTGTCGGTATTGGTATTTTTGATGTTGTTAGACGGGTTTTGTGTAGAAGAGACCGAAGTAGTTGAATGGTTGCTATCTATGCTATCTGTTTTGCTACCCTGATTGGTTGTAGCTTTGGTTGAGAGATTTGAAGTTTTATCTTTGTGTGAGTCTCCACAACCATTTAAATATAAAATTATTAGAGAGTAAATATACTCAAGCTATAAAAGAGACTAAAGTAAATTCACATGCTCTCGAGTGGATAGATGTTTACGCTGGACTTGAAAATGAAAGTGATCAAGACACTATAAGAGTTGGAGTGAGTATACCATTAACTATATTCAATAAGAAATCTCAGGAAAAAACAATAAGTACTCTTGAAGCCTCTCGTATGAAATTTTTAATAAAAAACGAAAAAAACACTCTTAATATGGAGCTTCATAGACTCTCTAAAGAAAGAAAAGCTCTCTTAAACTTACAACAAAGTAATAAAAAAATCTTAGAGATGGAACTTGAACTTTTAGCAATATATGAAGATGGATATAGAATTGCCAATATAAATTTACTGCAACTTCAAGATATCAAAAACAAAGTTATTAAAACGAAAAGAGAATTAATTCAAATTCACACAACACTAAATCAAAATAGTGTTAAAAAAAAAAAAAAAAAAGGAAACTATAA
>JALWLO010000120.1:0-6955 GCA_027084135.1 Campylobacterales bacterium
TAGTAAAGGAGGTGTGTTATGAGTCAGAAAAAGAAGCTTTTGGATATCGTTAGAGATAAATTTTTAAAATGATCTATTGCTTTTACGTTCATTGTTTACTATAATCTTCATAAAAATTGGTCAAAAAGGATAAGTTTTGAAAAATGAGACGATGAAAGAGGCGCTTGAGCAGTTGATACGAAATATCAAAGAGGAAAAGTTTTATGAGGCGCATGAGGATTTGGAGCATTTTTGGAAAGTATTGAAGAAACTGGATCATCCGCTTAAAAACTTGATCAAAGGTTATATAAACGGTGCAACGGCTTTTGAACTGATAAAGCGAGGAAAGATGGATGCCGCTAAGAGAGTGTGGGCTACTTATGAGAAGTATCTAGTACTAATAGATAAAGAGATGGAGTGCTACGAAGAGTTTAAAGAAGCCGATCGACTTCTGCAAAAACTCAAAAGAGAGAGGTTGTAAAAAAGTAACACTTTATATATAATTTTTTTTAATAATTTTTTATTTTTTGTAGAGTTTCAGGGAGTTTAAAATATAATTTTGGGAAATATTTAAATCTTACCAAAAGGACAATCTTTATGGATATACCAATACATCAGTATGATGCTGTAGTTGTAGGTGCCGGGCTTGCCGGACTTGCTGCGGCGAGGGAGATCAAAAAGAGTGGGAAGAAAGTTGCGCTTATCACGAAGTTACACCCTCTAAGAAGCCATAGCGGCGCGGCTCAGGGTGGTATAAATGCAGCATTGGCAAAAGATGATAGTGTGGAGCTTCATGAGTTTGATACCGTAAAGGGTAGCGACTATCTTGCCGATCAAGACGCGGTTGAGTTTATGTGTCAAAATGCACCGGAGCTTGTGAGATGGTTTGAGCATATGGGGGCAGTATTTAGTAGAAATGAAGATGGAACGATCGCACAAAGACCTTTTGGAGGGCAGTCTCACCCTAGAGCATGTTTTGCAAAGGATAGAACAGGTTTGACTCTGTTGCAAACGATGTTCGAGCAGACCAATAGGCTCGGGGTTGAGGTGTTTGATGAGTGGTATGTAGCGGATATCATCTATAAAGAGGGCGTAGTTGCCGGTGTTTGCGCGTATGATATCAAGACAAGCAAACCGGCTATCTTCAATGCCAAAGCGGTTATGTTTGCCACAGGCGGCTACGGAAGAGCCTTTAAGATCAACTCAAACGCCCACGCCAATACCGGCGATGCTCTCTCCATCGTGGCTAGACACGGGCTTCCGCTTGAAGATATGGAGTTTGTCCAGTTTCACCCGACAGGACTTGCAGGTTCGGGGATATTGATGAGTGAGGCGGCAAGAGGTGAAGGCGGTAAGCTTCTAAACTCCAAAGGTGAGAGATTTATGGAGAAGTATGCTCCCGAGAAGATGGAGCTTGCTCCAAGAGACTTGGTAAGTAGGTCTATCACGCAAGAGATACTCGAGGGTAGAGGTGTTGGACCAAATAAAGATGCGGTCTATCTCGACTTGACACATCTTGGTGAAGAGAAGATAAATGAAAGACTACCGGAGCTAAGAGACCTTGCGCTTACATTCCTTGGTATGGATATGGTCAAAGAACCTATCATGATAGCGGCGACCGCTCACTACTCTATGGGTGGTATACCGGTGACGATAGAGGGGAGAGTGCAAAAGTCGCCGACTGAGATCGTGCCTGGCTTCTACGCCGCCGGTGAGTGTTCATGTGTGAGCGTTCACGGAGCGAACAGACTTGGAGCCAACTCGGTACTAGAGGCTCCGCTTTTCGGTAGGCATACGGGGAAAACGATTGTAGAAGATATCGACAAATTGGAGCTTGTAGAGGTGAGTAGTGAAGATGCGAAAGGTATGATAGATGAGATGCAGCGACTCTTGACAAACAACGGCACGGAGAGGGTTGCAAAGCTTAGAGAAGAGCTTCAAGCTAGTATGATGGAAAATGCGGGAGTCTTTAGAACGAAAGAGTCTCTAGAGAAGCAAAAAGCGCTTATCAAAAAGTATAGAGAGAGATATAAAAATATCAGACTAGATGACAAATCGAGCACCTATAATACAGATCTACAAGAGGCGATCGAGCTTGGACATATCATCGACTATAGCGCATTTATCGTTGAGGGTGCCTTGGCTCGTGAAGAGAGTAGGGGAGCCCACTTTAGAAACGATTTTCCAAAAAGAGATGATGAGAAGTTTTTGAAGCACACTTATGCATATATGGATGAAAATGGGGATATAAGGTTGGAGTATGGTGAAGTTACTCTCGGCAAATTTGAACCACAAGCTAGAACATATTAGGATTGAAGATGGAAGAGATAAAAAAGAGAAAATTGACCTTTAAAGTGTTTAGGTTTAATAGAGAAACGGACTATCTGCCGGCATATATAAACTATGAGCTAGAGGTTAGTGATAGTGAAGTAGTACTAGATATCCTCAATCGTATCAAGTGGGAGTATGATGGAAGCTTCTCATACAGAAGAAGTTGTAGACACGGTATCTGCGGAAGTTGTGCGGTTAAGGTAAACGGTAAGGCTACACTTGCATGTAAAGATAGAGTGAGTGATCTTGTAGAGATCTTTGGTGAGGAACTCACTATCGAGCCGCAAGATCTAAAGAGAGCGATCAAAGATATGGTGATAGATAAGTCACCGTTTTGGAATAATTATAATCTTGTAAAACCGTTTTTAGAGGCGACAATCGATGAAGCGCCACAAAAAGAGAACCTTGTTAAACCTGAGGTTGCCGAGAAGATAGATGATGCCGACTACTGTATCCAGTGCGGTAACTGCTACTACTCTTGTCCGTCGGTTCAAGCAAATCCTTCCTATCTAGGACCTGCGGCGCTTGCACTTGCGTATCGCTTCAGTTCTGATGTAAGAGATGGAGCCAAAAAAGAGAGACTCGAGATCGTTAATGAGATGGGTAGCGGTATTTGGGACTGTGTGAAGTGTTATGAGTGTGCCGAAGCTTGTCCTAAAGAGCTTGATCCTATCGGGAAAATTACCAAACTGCATCAAATGACTTTCCAAGAGGATATGGCAAAAGATAATGTAGCGGTGAGACATGCGGTTGGATTTAAGCCGAGTATCAAAAAACACGGTCTGCTTGATGAAGGGGAACTTGTGAAGTATTCAGAAGGTATTCCGGGTGTACTCAAACATGTGCCGACTGCAATCAAGATGTTTAGAAAAGGTAAGATCATTCCACCGTGGAAGATGCCAAAGAGTAGAAATCTAAGTGAAATTCAAAAGCTTGTTGATATAGCGTCAACGGCAAAGTTTAAGGGGAAATAATGGCAAAGTTAAAATATGCATTATATACAGGATGTACGGCTAGGGAGAGTACACCAGAGTTACTCAAATCCACTTTGGCTATCGCAAAAGCGCTTGATATTGAGTTAGTACTATTGGATGAAGCTTCATGTTGCGGGGCAAGTCATCTTCAAGATTTTGATGATCAACTCTCTTTAGTACTAAATGCGAGAAATATCTGTTATGCGGAAAAACTTGGACTCACGATGGTTACCATTTGTAACACATGTCAAATCAATACAGCTATGACAAAAGAGAGACTAGATCACGATCCAAAACTCAAAGCACAGATCAATGAGAAGCTCAAAGAGGTCGGTCTAGAGTATAAGGGTACCAGTGAAGTGAAGCACTTTTTGTATGCACTAGTGGATGACCTGGGTGTGGAAGAGATAGCAAAAAAGGTGACAAAGCCTTTAACAGATCTTCAGATAGCGGCATTTTACGGATGTCATAACATCAGACCATCAGAACTCCAAAGTAAAAGTAACGGCGGGGAAAATCCATACAACCCTACCTCTATCGATAGATTGATACAAGCGCTAGGTGGAAAAAATGTCGAGTATGAGAGTAAAAATAAGTGTTGCGGTTTCCATGTGGAGCTACAAGCACCTAAAACCGCAAATAGACTCTCTGGTACCGCGATGCTTGATGCGATAGATAACGGAGCGCAGATGATGGTAACCCCCTGTCCGCTCTGTCACCTTAGAATGGATACGCAACAGTCTCACATCTCTCATGAGATGGGACGACCTGTAGAGATGCCTATACTTCATCTTCCTCAGATGGTAGGGTTGGCGCTTGGTCTATCTGCCGCTGAGCTTGGGCTCAATCACCATGTAACGGATGCAACAGCAGTGAAATAGTAAATAGGATAACTTTTATCCTATTTTAATTTTTCTATGATATAATAGTCGAGAAATCAATATAGAAGGGGGTAGAGATGCCAAAGATTAATAGATATCAAGATATATCTGAGATAGATAAAGAGGCAAAAAAGGATTATATAGATAGACACTCACCGTTTATTCACTGTGCGAGTGAAGCAAAAGCGGGTGAGCCGTTTGAGGTAACTGTAAAGATGGGAAATGAGTACACTCACCCGGATGACTTTGATCACTTCATAGAGTCTATCACGCTATTTGACGGTGAGAAAAAATTGGCTGAGGCGATCTATGTACCGGGAGCTTTAGGAAACACAAAAGCCCACAATACAACTACATTTACAATCATCCCGACAGGGAAAAAACTCAATCTTGTTGCGCACGGATATTGTACAAAACACGGTATATGGGAGAGTACTCCTGTAGAGGTAACTGTTACAGAGTAAGATCGTACATTATCTCCACTAAGTGCGTTTTTTTGGATCATCGGCGGCTTTAGCATCCGATGCATCCAAGGCATTCACAAAAAAATAGTTTTTTACCGGTTTTTAACCGCTCCTTAGATAGTATCACTACATGAATAGACAGATCTCCCAGTTAAAAGAGTTATTAGATCTTTATAGACTCCAATCCTTTGGATATGAGTACTTTAGTACTAAGAAGAGTATGCCTGTTAGTGAAGCCGTAAATGTTGAACTTCCCGATGATTTAGAACAACTCAAAGAGTTTGTCTATCATTGTCATCTTTGTGATTTGGCAAAGAGAAAAACAAACTATGTATTTGGTGAGGGAAATGTCAATGCAAAATTGATGTTTGTCGGTGAGGGACCGGGGCAGAGAGAGGATGAGCTTGGACGCCCGTTTGTCGGAAGATCCGGAGAGCTCTTAACGAAGATTATAGAGACCACCCTCGAGATGAAGCGAGAAGATGTCTATATCGCAAATGTGGTTAAGTGCAGACCTCCCGGAAATAGAGTTCCAAATCAGGAGGAGGCGGATAGGTGCTTACCCTATCTCATCAAGCAGATATCACTCATACAACCCAAAGTGATCGTAACGCTCGGTGCAACGGCATACAAGTATCTCACAGGTGATATGGAAACACCCATCTCAAAGATACGAGGTGAGGTACTCGAGTTTGCAAATACGTTGCTGGTTCCTACCTTTCACCCCTCCTTTTTACTGAGAAACCCGTCTGCAAAGAGATTTGTCTATTATGATATGAAGAAGGTAAAGGCGCTGTTGTGAAAAAGATTTTAGTACTAGTACTTTTATGGTCGATAAACTTAGCGGCATTTAACTTTGATCTGCCGCCTGCGAAAGAGGAGGTGTTTGATACGAGTATATTGGGTGAAGAGGTTGAAAGTGATACGATCTATGTCACCCACAAAAAAAGGGATGAGTATGTAGCCGATTATCCAAGTTACCCTAAAATCGCCCTCTTAGTGCCGTCAAAAGTGATCAAACACTATGCCAACTCGGTAGCCGATACGATCCTCTCCTATCTGATATACAAAGGAACAAAGTTCAAAGTAGAGCTATTTGATGCTATCGATGAAAATCCAAAACATTTAATCACAACACTTGAGCAGATCAGATCGAAGGGATATAGATTGGTGATAGCGGTTGTGACCATAGACGGGGCTAGAGTGATTGTCAAAAGGGAGGGTGATTTAACCATATATATCCCAACTGTCAATAAGAAAGAGTTGGGGCTTCAGAGTCCAAATATATTTTTTGGAGGGATCGATTATGAGGAGCAGATCGACAAGTTGTTGAATTTCGCTTCAAACAAGATCGCCATATTCGGAGATGGAAGTAAACTCTCAAAAAAGATCGGTCTCTTTGTAGAAAATGCCGCATTTTCAGAGATAGTCTATAACACACATATCAAAAATCCAAAAGCATCACTAAAATATCTCTTTAAAGATAACCAAAAACTCCAAGATGTGTCGATCTTTATCAATATGCCGATCGTAAAGACCTCGCTTTTTGCATCGCAGCTTGATCTCTATGGAGTAGGGTACAAAAACATACTTTTAACACAGATAGCCTATAATCCCCTTATCTTTACACTCACACAACTCAAAACGAGACAAAATATGATCATTGCCAACTCCATCGGAAAAAACAACTTTGTACTCAAAGATATCAATCTCATCCTCGGTTCAAACCTAGACTTTGCATGGGTAAACTACTCAACATTTATAGGGTGTGACTATTTTTTCACAAATTTTATCTATAGTGGTGAGAGAAAGAGTTTTGTAGAGCGTGTGGTCAATAACCAAGTTCTATACAATATAGAGCTTTTAAAGCCGACAAGATCAAAGTTTCAAAAAATAAATATCAAAAATCAGTAAACTTTTTTTCAAAACTACCGATATGGTTTGTATGAGATAAAATACAAAATATTTAATTTTTAACAAATACTTTGTATTTTATTTGCCAAAAGATGGGAACTAAATTTCATAAAAGGGTTGAGAGTTGAGAGCTGTTAGAAAACTGAAGGTTTTATATGAGAGAGTCCTACTGATAGGCTTCGATCTGCTATTTTTTATCATTTCCGCGCTATTGGCATACGGTGTAAGTTCGCTATTTATTTCAAAAGAGGATTTTACACTTGCCCATATGGCTAAATATTGGTGGATTTCACTTATTTTTGTGATAGCGTTTGCGAAAGAGGGACTATATACTAAAAGATTACCGTTTTGGGATGAGACACAAAAGCTTTTTAAATATATCACAAGTGCGCTACTTGTCGTTTTTGTGATG
>JALWLO010000120.1:6965-10463 GCA_027084135.1 Campylobacterales bacterium
GGTGAGATGCCAAAATTGACTCTCTTTTTACTGTGGCTATTCTCTATCATTATCTTTCCTATCGGCAAATTTATCATCAAGCATATTATGTATAAATTTGACTATTTCAAAAGAAAAGTACTTGTTATAGGAGCCGGTACGGCAGGTAAAGCGGCGGTGAAAGAGCTTGGAAATCAAGACTATCTCGGTACTAAAGTGATCGGCTTTTTAGATGATGACAAAGAGAAGATCGGTAAAACGATCAAGGTTGGGAAAAAGAGTTTGAAAGTTTTAGGAAGCGTGAAAGATTTTGACAAGATCGCAGATGAGAAGGCGGTGCAGTTTGCGATATTGGCACTGCCTACACTTCCGGCTAAAAAGCTCGCAAAATTGATCGTAAGGATACAGAGGCAGGTAAGAGAGCTGGTGATCGTTCCGGAGATGAAGGGTGTTTCACCACTCAATACCGAGACATTTCATGTCTATGATCTAGACCTTATGATGCTAAAAGTCAACAACAACATCAAATCCACCTTTAACCAAGTAGCAAAGAGAACCTTTGATATCGTTGTATCGGTTATGTTGTTGCCATTTATTTTGCCGATTATCGGGGTATTGGCATATTTTATCAAAAAAGAGTCTCCGGGCAATGTCTTCTATGCCCACAATCGGGTAGGAAAAGATGGTAAGATTATACCGGTACTAAAGTTTAGAAGTATGTATAGTGATGCGCAAGAGAGACTCCAAAAACTCCTTGAGAGTGATCCGGCCATCAGAGAGGAGTGGGAGAAGAACTACAAACTTAAAAACGATCCTAGAGTTACAAAGATAGGTAAATTTATCAGAGAGAGCTCACTTGATGAGTTGCCGCAGATATTTAATGTACTCAAAGGTGAAATGAGCTTGGTAGGACCTAGACCGGTAGTTGAGGAGGAGTTGAAGAAGTACTATAAAGACTCAGCCGAATACTACAAAATGGTAAAACCTGGAATTACAGGTTTTTGGCAAGTGAGCGGCAGAAGCGATACCGACTATGACTTTAGGGTAAAAGTCGATACTTGGTATGTCTATAACTGGTCGCTTTGGCTCGATATCATGGTGCTCATCAAGACTGTAAGGGTAGTGCTACTAAAAGAGGGAGCGTACTAAAACGCAGATAATTTGTATTGATCATTGGTAACATTGACATCGAAATGAATGCCGGGCATAGTCTTTAAAATATGCTTGTGCTACACTCTGATGTCACTATTACCAAGCATCAACACATCTCATGCACTTTTTTCATTTGTTTCTCTCTTTCTTACACTTTCATTAAAATATAGCTTCACTCTATTTATCCCACTTTTTACTAAAATCAAATATGTTAAAATCATTTTAACCCAAATTTTGGGTTTAACCTCTATTTGGGGTTTAGTTTGGGAGGAGTTATGGCTGATAGAGAAGCGTTAAAAGATGAATATTTAGATCATATGATCAATCCAAGAAACTACGGATCTATCGAAAACTACTCAGCAAAAGGAGTAGGTAAAAATCCACATAACGGTGAACTTGTCGAGATCTATCTACTTATAGATGAAAATGAAAATATCAAAGATATCAAATTTCAAGCGATAGGGTGTATGAGTACCATCGTGACCGGCTCTATCTTTACGGATATCGTTAAAGGTGAGAGTATAGATGAGGCGTATGATGTGGCTGAAGAGTTCATGGAGAGAGTGAAAGATGCACCGATAGAGGAGCGAGCGTGTGCCGAGATGGTAGCTGTGGCATATATAGCTGCAAGAGAGAACTATATCCATAGAATTGAGGGTGCGGATGAGAGTGAAGTGGAGATGGATATCAGTTACGATTGTGTGATAGATGAGGAGAGAGATGAAAAGACTATTTAAACAAAAGCATGAACTATGGCTTGAGATGCTCTTTGGCGCATTTGCGATAGAAGATGGTGAGATATTTGATACACTCTATGATTTTGCGATGATCGAGTATCGACATATGGTATGGTTTGGCGGATATTTGGTAGAAAAGAGTGAAGCGTTTGACTTTGATAGAGACAATATAGATATCGTATCAAAGAGTAGACATGAGCTCTATGATAGATTGATCGATAGGCTTAGTACTATGCAACATAGATATCCATCTGGAGTGATGTTTGAGAGGTTTAAAGATGATGAGAGCTATTTTATCAAAAAGCTTGAGTTTTTGAAAAACTCGACCGAGGATACCGAGATCAGAGCATTTGATAGAAGAAAGCGATATGACGGATATGCGTTAAATGATGATCAGCTAAATGCGCTTATCACATTTCTCTTTGAAGAGTGTTACAAAGAGTATGAGTTAGTACTAGTCTATACCTATAGCGATCTTTATACCGACTCGAAGCTCTTATCAAATATCTTTAAAGATTTGATATATGAGTCCCATTTTCATCTAAAGTCATTTGCAAAGATGATGAGTAAGATGGGGTTATTGGCGCTTCCTAGAGTCGTCGCAAAAAGGATCTATCAGTTTGATGATCTTAATCAATTTTTAATAGACGGTATCAAAGAGGAGGAGGGGGCGAAAGAGATGTGTCTAAATCTCGCAAAAGAGGTAAACCATCCAGAGTTTAGTACATTTTTTGAGTTTATCAACAATCAGGAGAGCTACCATATAGCGTTGATGAAAAAGGCATTAGAGCACATCAGGGAGGGTAGATGAATTTTTTAAAAGCTAGTTGGACAAATCTTATCTCACGCGCTTTTGGCAGGGTCGCTTCGACAAAGTTTCCGACATTTATTCAAGTCGGTATCAACAAACTCTATACCGGTATAACCGGAGTAGATTTGAGTAATTTCTATCCTCATTCACACTATGAGAGTCTCAATGCACTCTTTACAAGGGAGCTTAGGTTTGATAGGGAGTTTAGTAAGGATCCCTCACTGGTTATCTCTCCTTGTGACGGTATGGTTTCGGCACAGGGTGATATAGAAAAGGGCACGGCTCTTCAGATAAAAGGGTTTGAGTATAGTATCAAAGAGCTGCTCAGCAGCGAGATAGATGAGGAGTTGGTTGGAGATTTGGATGGGGGGAGTTATATGAACTTCTATCTATCCCCGAAAGATTACCACCGTTATCATGTGCCGATGGATATGAGGGTGGAAAAGGTGGTGCATATCCCGGGTGCACTCTATCCGGTAAACTTCAAATATCTCCGGAAAGTACCCTCTTTGTTTGTCAAAAATGAGAGAGTTATTTTAGAGTGCCACGATAATCAAGAGAGACTCTTTTTCATCGTTCTAGTCGGAGCTTTAAATGTTGGAAAGATGGTACTCAACTTCGAGCCTAGAATCGAGACAAATAGAGATATCCATGAGCCTTCAGTCTTTAGCTATGAGGATAAAAAGCTCCAAAAGGGTGAAGAGTTTGGTATGTTTATGATGGGATCAACCATCGTGCTACTCTTTGAGAAAGATTTTGTCACTTTAGAAGATAAAGAGGGAAAAAGTATCAGATATGGTGAGGTGATAGCGACTAAGC
>JALWLO010000121.1 GCA_027084135.1 Campylobacterales bacterium
GTTGAGCGTAATGCGAAAGTGTGTGATACTCAGTTTATAGTATCGAATACAGAGCAGTATTTTTTAGCGACAGATCAGTTGGAAGAGTTGGGAAGGAAAGATGGTAATTACCTTTTAGAACCTGTTGGAAGAAATACCGCTCCAGCTATCGCTTTGGCTTGTATGCAGTTACCTGCTGATGAAGTGGTTTTGGTAACACCTTCGGATCATCTTATAAAAGATGAAACAGCATACGCCAAGGTCTTGGATAAAGCTAAAGAGCTTGCGATGAGAGGGAGCCTTGTGACATTTGGTATAAAACCATCTTTTGTCGAAACAGGGTTTGGATATATCGAAGCGGATGGATACGATGTAAAAGCGTTCCATGAAAAACCGAATGAAGAAACGGCGAGGAAATATGTAGAGGCTGGGAACTATTACTGGAACAGCGGGATGTTTTGCTTTCAGGCGGGTGTCTTTTTGGATGAACTCAAAAAACACTCTCCAGAGATTTATGATGCTTGCCGGTTAGCTCTGCAAAATAGTGTTACACAAAACCGACTCACACGCATCAAGCATGAAGACATGCTACGCATTCCAGAAGATAGTATAGACTATGCCGTGATGGAAAAATCCAAAAAAGTAAAAGTCGTTCCATCGGATATCGGCTGGAGTGATTTAGGGAGTTTTGATGCACTTTATGAAGAACTACCAAAAGATGAAAACGGAAATACCATCAATGAAAAACATATCTCCATTGATAGCCAAAACAACCTTATCTATGGTAAAGAACGCCATATAGCTACGATCGATATTGAAGATACGATCATAGTCGATACAGGCGATGCACTCCTTGTAAGTAAAAAAGGATCTTCCCAAAAAGTGAAAAAAGTAGTAGCTGAGATACGCAAGACCACCGACTTGCACAACATCCATCTAACCGCTCATCGTCCATGGGGGACTTATACGGTGCTTGAAGATACTCCGGGCTATAAAATCAAACGAATAGTCGTCAAGCCCGGTAAACGCTTAAGTTTGCAGAAGCATTTCCATCGAAACGAACATTGGATCGTTGTAAGCGGTACCGCTACGGTAACGGTAGGCAATGAAACGAAGCTGATACGCCCTAATGAATCGACCTATATAAAGATGGGTGAAGTACACAGGCTTGCTAATGAGGGGAAAATACCTGTCGTGCTAATAGAAGCGCAAGTGGGTGAATATACAGGTGAAGATGATATAGTGAGAATTGACGATGACTTTGAAAGGGGTTGATCAAGCCCCTTTCCTAAAAACCATAACCATCACGGTTTGAAAGATGATCTTGAGATCAAGCCAAAGGTTTTGATTTTTGATGTATTCGATGTCGCTATCGACTCTGCCGTTGAAAGTTGCCGCGTTTCTGTCTGTAACTTGCCAGTAGCCCGTTACTCCGGGCTTGACTGAAGTGATGATGTCCACATGTGTTTTGGTGTGTTTGTAGAACTCCTCTTCTATGTAAGGTCTAGGACCTACGACCGACATATCACCTATGAGCACATTGAAAAACTGTGGTAGCTCATCTAGACTCGTTTTTCGTAAAAACTCTCCGATTACAGGGATGATGCGCGGATCGTTTTTGAGTTTTCTGTACTTGAGGTACTCGTTGCGTATCTCTTTGTTTTCGCTCAGCATCTTTTCAAGCACTGCTTCGGCATTGGGTACCATCGTTCGGAATTTGATGACTCGAAACTTTTTACCTGCATATCCGAGTCGCTTTTGTGTGAAAAAAACGGGACCGTCAGGAGATTTTATTTTGATCAATATCGCTATGATAAGCATTACGGGAGAAGAAACAGTGATAGCAAACAGTGAAAAAACGATGTCAAAAATCCTTTTGCCTATCTTTTTCCCAATGTTGTTTTGCATCTCAAGAAGAGCGAGGACATTTTCTTCGTTGATATTGAGTGGACATTGATCGAGATACTTTTCAACGAAATCGGAGAAGATTAAAACTTCTATTTTTTTGTTGTATTGTAGATCGTCTAGATAGTTTTTGAGTTTGAATGGAAGTGGATTATCGAGATTGAGAACAATCGTTGTAATACTGCCGTTATTGCTGATTTGGTTTTTAAGTTTGTTTTCCGTTTCTTCATCAATTTTTATTTGAGTAAATTTGGGAAATTGCTTTTTGATTTTTTCTATATCTTCATCTAGCAGCTTGTATTTGTTTCCAAGTATAATCATATGACACCACTTTTTTGGTGTGATTTTAACAAAAAAAGTATAATTATAAGTTAAAATCAGAATGTTTTTTGTATAATTGCAACAATTTTACGGATACGGAGTGAAGATGAGAAAAATTGTGATGGGCTTGATGCTTTTGTTTGGCATGGCGGCACTGGCTGAGCCGAATATCGCGCAGATAAAAGCGGCAGTGCAGCAAAACCCTGCACTTTTACAAACACCTCAGGCAC
>JALWLO010000122.1 GCA_027084135.1 Campylobacterales bacterium
CTATTATATATATAATTTACTATTTATCAATACCGTTTTATTTTATTATATATGCAAAAGATTGTAACGGTTTTAGTTTAACTCTCTTTGTGAAGTTATGCTCTATACTTTTATAAGGTGTTTCGCCTTTTGAAGTTATGATTTTAATTTTTATATTGTCAGGTAGATCATACATTTTAGTACTAAAATCAAACTCAAACTCTACACTTCTATCTTTAGAAGCATTTGAAAATATCAAAGCCAATCTTTTACCGTTTTCATCTTTATAAACCGCACTTTGTACAGCTTTTATAGAGACATTGTGATACTTACCGTAATCAAACCATTTTGAAGTGATTATTGGTATATCGCCTCTTAATGTTATATCTCTTTGTCTTTGTCCGTATGATAGGAAATCTCTTAATTTATACCTAAGCGTAGCGATATCTTTTATATAGGGAAGTGCGACTTTTTGGGCTTTGGGAGCTTGAATAAACCATGATACGGGTAGCGGTCCTATCTGGATAGCGCTTGTAAAGGCTTTTGCTGTTTTGGCATAAAAAGAGGGTTTGTTATACTCATTGGTTTGGTAAGGGATGCCAAAGAGTTGAACCCTACCGCCGTAAACGACCTGATATGCCGGTACTAGCCCCTCTATAGCCCAACCGTGCAGATAGAAGCCGTCGATATGGTTTGAGACAAACTCATTTGCCCCTTCACTGGTTAAAAATCGGCTGTCACCGGCTATCTCATCTATCCGCTCAAGCATCTCATTATATCCCTCTCTCCACCATGAACCTCCCCCAAGCGGATGCTCTTTGAGATGATTTCTATCCATATCCTCTTTGGGAGATGAGGCGGTGATTTGATCGAGATATAACCCTTTTGTACCGATATCGATCATCAACTTTTTTGAAGCATCTACGATGATATCCTGCCACCTCTTTTGAGTTGGATCCATGACGGCAAATGTATCACCCTTTTTTCCGAGCGGAGAGTAGGTAAAGAGCTTACCGTTGCTATCTTTGAGCGCATATGGATAACCCTCTTTGGTGAAGTTTGGTAATCCCGTATCAAAGAGTCTGGCATTGATGTAGGGCATGATGTAGCTGTTGTATTTCGTTTGCATCAATGCTACCAACTCCTTCATGCCCTCTTTAGCCGGGAAAAAGTTTGGAAAGTCATAGTCATGTTTGACTCTATTCCACTCAAGCCACATAATGCCCACCCCGATATCGCCAAACTCTTTTCTAAAGCGCTTCATCCACGCTTCAATCTTTTTGATATCCCTTTTTGCTCCGGGCATACAGGCACCCCATAGCGCTATCTCGCCTATGATATGCTCTTTTGCTCTCTTTTTGGGTGTAAGTCTTGGCCAAAAGAGCGCTTTGTTTTTCGCCCATCCTCTGTAGATGCGTGCCGCATCATACCAATCTCCTCTAAAGAGATCCAACTCAAAATTGCCGCTTTGACTGAAATCGTTGTTTGGTAGGGTTTTGTTGGGTACGATGATGTCGGTAAAGTAGATGAGTGCGTTTTTTCCCTTTTTGAGATGGAATCGTTTGGTTGAGGCTTTGGGGTCATGGCAAGCGAAGTAGATACCGATATCAGTGTTGTAATATGCAAAAAATTGCATCGTACTTTGCCAGCCGGACGGATATAGCATACGATAGTTGATATCGTTCGTGCTAAGATCTATCAACTTTCCGGAATATTTGGGTATCAACACTTTTGCATCTTTTAGAAACGGCATTTGTATAACGGGTGTTTTTAAAGCTAGCAAGGAGTGCTCTTTGCCGATATCTTTGATCTCTATCTTCCAGGATGAGCGATTCCCTTTTGTAGTTATGGAGTAGATGATTTTGATATTTTGAGGGATATTCTCTAGCTTAGGCTCTGTGAAGGTGATGAGAGTGGTCTGTTTGATCCTCTCTATGTTTACTCTTCCCCAATTTGATCTCGAAGTGATTGTGTTTTTTGTACCTTTTTGTAGGTTTAAAAAGGTAGTACGAAAGAGGAGTGAATCTTTGTTGATGATGCGTTGGTGTGTCGTGTTCTCTTGAAGGGTGAAGATCACGCCATCACGGTTTTCTGTTTTTTGGATGCGCGTTGAAATCGTTAGATCATGGGCGGCGATAGTTGAGCCGTAGAGTATAGCGATAATCAAAAAAATCGTTTTCAAGTTACCCTCGATATGAAAATATATAGTAAGTATTTAAGAAATTTATAAAAAACACGATATATATTTGATGAAAATAGCTATTTAGTTTTTTTTATAAGTTTTATTTGAGCTATTTATCTAGAAATTGATTGAGAGAGAGGGGTTTAGTGTGACAAAAAAGCGTGAAAATATCAATAAACTAGCTGATGAAGAGTATATATCATTTGTATCATTTTTTAAGATCTTTCATAGAGACCATATCCTTAAAACCACCCTTATAACACTCTTTTTTTTAGTACTAGGAGTTGTGTATCTCTTTTTAGCAACTCCTAAATATCTCTCTCATCTCAATGTTGAGGTAGAAACACAGAGAGTCTCGCAAAATGTACCTAGAGGGGGAAATGATCTGCTTACAAATATCAACACCCCCTCTTCAGTTGATATCGAGACGGAGATGGATGTACTCAAGTCGGATCTACTTATATCCAAAGTACTATCTCAAATCAGTGACGGTGTGAAATATTATGATCTCAACGGTTTTAAAAAGTATGAGATGTATCGTAAAAAGCCCTTTGTCGTCAAGGATATCTTTGTTTCAAAGCGATCTATTTTCAATAGACTTTTTACGATCAAAGTGATAGATAGAGACAGATATCTTATATCTGAAAATATCGGTTTGATTGAAAAGATAAAATCACTATTTAAAAAGAGCAAAAGAGAGAAACTCAAAGATAGGATAGGTTACTTCGGTAAGAGACTCAGTGGAGACGGAGTTGCGTTTGTGATTGAAAAGAGGGCGCTCAATATTGGTGATAAATATGGCTTTATGATCACCTATCAACCTGCTCAAATCAAAGAGATTAGAAGAAACCTCAATATAAAGCCCGCTTCAGCTAGATCATCAGTGATTAAGATCAGTTATGAGGATACAAATCCCTATAGAGTGAAAGATTTTCTAGATCTCTATGCAAAAGCGTATATCGAGCAAAATATTGAGAAAAAATCCAAAAATGCCTCTCTTACATTGAAATTTTTAAAAAAGCAGCTCAAAGAGGTAAAAGATAAACTCAAAATCTCATCAGATAGATTGAGAGCGTACAAAGAGAAGAATGCGCTCATCGATGTAGATACCAAAAATCAAGAGTTGATCGATAAGATTACGCAGTATGATAGGGAGTATTCCACCGCTAAGCTGCAATATGACTCGTTTGAGTTGTTGAAACAAGACTTGGCAAAAGGAAACTACTCCGCAATAGGCGGTTTTAGTGACGAGTATCCTATATTGCAAGAGTTGGTTGCGCAACTTCAGGATGCTTCGACTCAAAAAGCAACACTTTTAACGACTTTAACAAAACATCATCCTGATGTAATCACACAACAACAAAGAATAGAGAATATCAAAAGGCACATTAGAAGCGTTGTCAACGGTATAGAGAGCAGTTTGAAGTCAAGATATAGAGAGTATAAGAGACTCTTGGCAAAAGCAAATATCGCCTTGAGTAAACTTCCAAAAAAAGAGCAGGATTTAGTGATTTTGCAACGCGTCTTTAGTGTCAATGAAAACTTATACTCCTATCTTCTGCAAAGAGAGTCCGAACTCTCTCTCATCAAAGACTCTAAAGTGTCGGATATCAGAGTTTTAGATAGACCCGCTATAGAGCTGAGACCGGCTAAACCAAATAAGTTTATCGTACTGGTTACCTCTCTCTTTTTGGGCTTACTCTTCTCCGTTATAGCCGCATTTATCAAGTTTAAAAAGGTGATAAAGGATGAAGAGGATATCAGCTCTATCGTTTCGATACCGGTTATCGGTAAGATACCCTATATCAAAGATAGATATCTTTACAACAAAACCTATGTCTTGGAGTATCCTAACTCCGGTGCTAGTGATGCTCTAAGAGAGATTCGAACAAATCTGGAGCATATCGAGACAGAGGGCAAATCTAAAGTGATTTTGGTTACCTCTTCCGTTCCAAATGAGGGAAAGACGGTCGTTGCGGCAAATTTGGCTACGATCTTGGGCATGGGTGATAAAAAGGTGATCGTACTTGCACTCGATCTTAGAAAGCCGGAATTGCATACGAAGTTTAAGTTGCCAAACCAAATGGGTATGAGTGAACTACTCAGCGGTAAAGTGAAACTCAATGATGTGATATGGGAGCATAGCAAATATCCAAACTTAAACCTTATCACTTCGGGGCAGGTGCCAAAAAACCCTGCTGAACTGATCGATTCACAAAGGATGAGAGAGTTGATAGAGGTGCTAAGAGAGAGTTACGATTATATCGTGATCGATAGCGCACCTATCAATTATGTACCTGATACCTTGTCTCTCTTTAAAGTGGCAGATATAACACTATTTGTTGTAAAATCTGAAGTGACAAAACAAAGTGACTTGATAGAGTTTGAGAAACTAGTCGAGAAATTATCGATAAAGAGGGCAAATATCGTGATCAATGCGTTAAAAAGTAGAAAAAGTGTCAAAAAGTATATCGATCCAAAATACGCGCAAAGTCAAGCCTATGCGTAAAAAAGAGATTTTGTTTATTCACCCAAGCCTGATAAGCGGCGGTGCGGAGAGAGTTATCGTCACTTTGATGAATCACTTGGATAGGGAGAAGTTTGATATCTCTTTGGTGCTCTTTAAAAGAGAGGGGGAGTATCTTAGCCATCTCTCTTCGGATATTAGAGTCATAGAGTTAAATATATCACAAGCCAGATATGCTTTGCCGGAGATCTTTAAACTGATAAAGAGGCAGAAGCCGGATATTGTCTTTACCTCACTGGGGCATATCAATATGCTCTTGGCAGCCTTTAGAAAATTTTTTCCCAAAGAGATGAAGTTTGTAGCCAGAGAGTCAAATACGGTTAGCCAAAACAATAAAAGAGATAAGTATCCGATGATCAATGAGATACTCTATAAACGCTTTTATAAAAATTTTGATTTGATAGTGACTCAAGCAAAGAGCATGAAAGAGGATCTAGAACAAAACTACAATGTTCCATCTTCAAAGATGAAGATTATTTACAATCCCGTCCATAGCCGTTTTATATTAGAGAGTGCAAAAGCGTTTGAGGCAGATTTTCCCAAAGATAAGTTTAATCTATTGGCGGTTGGAAGATTAGAGGAGCAAAAGGGGTTTGATATGCTCTTGCAGGTGCTCTCCAAACTGGATGATAGTTACCATCTAACGATAGTGGGTGAGGGTTCTAAAAGGGAGGAGCTTGAAGCTCTTATTGAGTCGCTTGATTTAGCGCATAAGGTCTCCCTGTTAGGGCTTAAAAGCAACCCCTATCCATACATGAAAGAGGCAGATCTTTTTGTATTAAGCTCCAGATATGAGGGGTTGCCCAATGTCGTACTAGAGGCAAATGTGTGCGGTACACCGGTAGTGGCTTTTAACTCCTCCGGAGGAACGGGAGAGATTGTTCGCGATGGGATAAACGGCTTTTTAGTCAAACCATTTGATCTGGATGCGTTTGCGGATAAGATTAAAGAGGCAAGAGCATATGATTTTGATAGGGAGACAATCTCCCAAAATACCATTAAGGCGTTTGGCATCCAAGAGATCATCAAACAGTATGAAGAGCTATTTATAGCATAACTCTTTGTACTACTTCAAAGACAAAATCTCTATTATGAATCCTCTTTTTAATCAACTCTTTTAGCTCTTTTAACTCCTCTTGTGATAGAGGCTCATGAATTAATATATCACTCTTTAGATGCAACTCATCTTTGATGTGGTAGAGCTTGATACTCTCTACTTTTATCTTTTTATTATGGATTGTAAATACACTATTTGATAGGGCAGAGTTGATATCGGCGTTCTCTTTGATACTCTTAAATGAGATATAGAGAGGTATGGAGATAAGCAGTGCGGCGATCAGTGAAAAGGCTATACCTCTCTTTGCCACCTTTATCGGCGAGAAGCCCTTTATCATAAAGGTAACCGCCGCCGCAAAGATGATGCCCGCTAAGTTGGTCAAAAAGAGCAAAAAGGCTTGTGCAAACATCATAAAGCTTCCCCATCCAAGCCCGATGCCGGAAACCGCTATAGGAGGGACGAGTGCAACGGCGATAGAGACGCCGACCAGAGAGCCCATGATCTTTGGATTATCTTTTGCATATGCCGCCGCTACACCTGATATGAGTGCGACAAGCAGATCCAAAATGGTCGGTTTGAGTCTGCCTTGCATCTCTGAGCTAAGTGTCTCAAAGGGCATGATGAGTGAAAAGAGCGAAGAGGCAAGCAGAGCCAATCCTACACCGATAGCGATACTCTTTGCCGCACTACTCATCAGCGATCGATCTCTTCTAAGCACTCCCATAGAAAAGGAGACGATCGGTTGCATCAATGGAGCAAGGAGCATAGCGCCGATAATTACCGATGAGGAGTCAAGATAGAGACCTACCGTGGCAAGAAGGGTACTTAGGAGTATGAGGATGATAAAGCTACTAGAGGGTTTTGCCTCCTCTCTGAGTGAACTAAAGAGTGCTTGGTAGGACTCCTCCGAGGCGTGAGTAAAGAGCGGTAGATGGGATTGCTGATAGTTGATAGCATCTTTTGAGGTGGGCAGGTTATTGAGCTTGATGGTCTCTTTATCCGTAGCCGTTTTCCCGCTTTTACTCTCCCAAAAGGATTGCGGTAAAATGATATTGAGCGCTTTTTCGACTACTTCAAATCGCATAGGCGTTTCACCCACGCTTGCCCCGTCAATCTTGACCTCCATAGGGGGTTCACCGCTAACCTCTATAGCCGCTGACTCTACCAAACCGACATCTTTGGGTAGTTTAGTACTAAAGTTTTTGAGAAGTAGACTCTTTATCAAAAATGAGACATAACCCACAAGAGAGGAGGGTGATATGATAAGGGCAGAGAGTTTTGCGTCATTTGGTACCATATACTCTTTTATCAATTTTGATGCAAATGTTTTATTGTCATGCTCTATGATGATGATACCGGTTGCGGTGGTATTGATGGTAGCCTCTTTTTGCGTTTTGATAGTAACGATACTATTCTTGAGTGATTTGAGTTTTTTAAATATATCAAAAAAGGCTTTTGCTCTCTCACTAAAGCTTCTCTTCTCATAGACCGTAGTACTAAATGAAAATGGCGGCGTATCTCCGATCTGAGCGGAGTATAGGACGATCTCTTCCCCGCCGTAAAGGAGGTCTATCTTTTTTGCTTCATTTTCAAATGCAAGGTTGAGATTCTCTATCAGCGCCGGATAGAGGCTAAATGAGTCTCTCAGGGATCTTTGATCCTTTTTGGGTAGAAACGCGATAGATTTTTCACTCTTTATGAGTACCTCTATGATCCTCTTTATCACCGCTGTTTGAGCGTGGATCAAAAAGAGCTCAAATCTATTGATATAGCTTTCTAAATCATCTAAAAATCTTGAATACTCTACTAACTCTATACCCTTTAAGGCATCTCCGAGTTCATTTAACTCCGTAAGCTCATCATATATGATCAAAGCTCTATCTCTTTTCATCAAGCCTCTCTTTTAATTTTTTTATCCGTTTATAAGCCTTGTCGATACTATTTTTGCTGATCTTACCGGCTTGTACCAACTTCTCTATCCTATCTACAAGCGCTTTTGCTTCTATCGGGTGAGAGAGTTGGTTACCAAAAAGCAGTAGATCGACTCCCGCATCGATCGATTGTATCAAGGTTGTATTGAGGTCGTAGTTTTTTTGTATTGCTCCCATCTGCATGTCATCGGATATGATAAGGGTATCTGGTCTTTTTTCTCTGATGATAGAGAGTGTTTTTTTGGAGAGGGTTGCCGGATATTCGGAGTCTAAGTGTGCATTATAGATGTGGGCGGTCATGATGAGATCGGCGTTAGATTTGAAAAAGGGCTCTAACTCCTTTTTACTCCAAGTTTTTGTAACATCCACAAAACCTTTGTGCGAATCTTTTAGCGACGAGCCGTGTCCCGGAAAGTGTTTGAGGGTGGTAAGTATATAGTGTTTGTGCATCGCTTTAGTAAAAAGATTTGCATAGGTGATCACCCTTTTTGGGTCTTTGCCATAGCTTCTTTGGAGTTTGTAGATGACTCCGTTTTTGGGGTTTGTTGCCAAATCAACTACAGGGGCTAAGTTGAGGTTGATTCCCGCCTCCTCAAGCTCCTTTGCCATTTGATCAAAGTATCTATAAGCCTTATAGGGCAGAAGTTTTGCAACTTCTGCGGCACTCAGAAAGTTTTTGAAGCCGTTTTTGGCTCTTAATCTTTGAACCCTGCCGCCCTCTTGATCGACTGCGATGATGAGCTTACTATCTAAAGCTTTGAGTGATGAGGTGAGTTTTTTGAGTTGGGATCTGCTTTTGATATTTTTGCTAAAGAGGATTACCCCGCCTATTTTGAGATCTTTAATATCGCTTTTTAACTGCTCATCAACGGTTGTGCCGTTAAATCCTATCACTATCATTTGAGCGATCTTCTCTCTTAAACTCTCAGCAAAGAGTGTCGAGGCAAATAGTGTTAGTACTAAAAGTGATCTAATCATATTTCCCTACTATCAAAAATATCGGATATTCTCTATCTTTTTGTATCACCTCTATCGTATCGTCAAAAATGGTTTGAAATCCCTCATCTTCTAAAAGTTTTACAAGCTTATCGGTACGAAAGCCGAAGTGGTGTACTCCCTCATTTCCTCTTGTGTGAAAAGTTCCATCCTCTTCACAAAGATCGCTGATCGCTAAGTATCCTCCCTTTTTGAGAGACTCTTTTGCTCTTTGTATGAAGAGAGTGGTATCTTCTATATGATGAAGCGTCATGTGGGTGATAAAGAGATCATATTTTGCTTTTGGCAGATTCTCTTTGGTGATATCGTGCAAGATGGGGGTTATATTTTTAGCGTTAGTACTAACGATCTTCTTTTGTATCTCATCAAGCATCCCTTGTGAGTTATCATAGGCATCTACCTGCTTTGCTTTATCGCTTAATTCAAAAGAGAGCATACCGCTTCCCGCACCGTAATCTGCAACAACCATATCATCTATCTCAAGAATATTATTGATATATTTGGAGAGATTTTTGATGCTATCTACTCGTCTGGGGTTTAAGTCCCACTCTTTTGCTAATGTGTCAAATATACTCATGGGATGATTATAGCCAATTAAAATTTAGATAATATCTCATCAGCGAACGGGCTCCATAGAGGCATAGAAATCCCGCTATCTCTAAGCACCTTTAGTGTCCAACTGTTGCAGGTGAAAAAGAGATTGTAGGAGCTGTTTGATAGAAAGTAGCGGTAGTAGTAGGGGGCATTTTGGCTTGGTACTAACTGAGGTGTTGTGTAGCTTAGGATATCTTGGATGAGCTTTTTGAAGCATTTTCGGGGGATCTTTTTTGATTTGATGAGTTCCTTTTTGATGTCGTCATAGTAACCCACCTTTATCAATGCGGGAGTATCGCTAAAGAGAGCTTTTAGTACCACCTCTGTATCCATCTCATCAAACCCCTTTCCCCCGAGCATAAATGCCTTATCGCCGTAGCTAAAACTGATATATCTATCATATTTGCCGATAAATTTTGTGATATAGGAGGGGAGTAACTCTCTGACATCCTTGATATAAAAGATAAGCTCGGTATGGGAGAGTAGGGTGGGGTTGTCATTATATAGCATCACTATCTTCTCTTTTGGAGCTGAGCATCTCTCTTTTGTAGGAAAATAGGCAAGAAACTTCGGTGTCAGGATATAGAGTAAAAGTGATAGGATAAAGAGCCATAATAGTTTCCTGATGATAGATACAAATCGTTCCATAGTTGATTGTAACATATGATACTTGTGGTAATCTTTGCAGAAAATTTTCTCTTGTTTCCCACTAAATCTTGCTTATAAACTTTAAAAAGTGTTATAGTAACTTATGGATTGGAGAGTTATATTTACACTGGTTACCGTTACGGGCGCACTGTTGATGCTACTTATCGAACTGCTTGAGAGACGATACGGTAAGATAGATTAAGTCTAAATTTGCCTGAAATGAGGGCTTTACTACATCTCTTTCATTTTGGTAGTGATTAGCCAACACAACGGCAAAAATCCCGATAAATATCCATATCATTGCTTTTTTATTCATACTTTTATATCGGCTTATTATATAATAAATTTAATATAAAAGTCATATATAAGATACTGTATACATATATTAAATGTAAAAAAAAAAAATAAAGAAAAAAACAGTTATCGGAGTGATTGCTCTTTTGGTACTTATTCAGTTTATCCCTTACGGAAG
>JALWLO010000123.1 GCA_027084135.1 Campylobacterales bacterium
GAGAGAGATTTCAGTTTGCAAAATTTATGATATTTACCTTGGTCACATCACTCACGCTTGCCGTTTTGATCACCCTTTACATAGACAGAAGTGCCATGGGATGGCTATACGGCTTTGCGACGGCACAGATTCTTTTCTTATATCCCCTGTATAGACGCGTCGTCTTTAATCAGCCCTTCGACAAAAAAAAGATTAAATCTGCTTTTCAATCTAACTTTATAAAAAAGATTGCCTTTTTTGCGATTCCGATATCCTTGACTCTTTTTCTACAGTGGGGACAAAGCACATCCTACAGATTCATTATCGAATCCAAGTACTCTTTGGAAGCGGTTGCACTAATAGGTGTAGGGGTTGCTGTAGCTACCGCAATATTTGGAGCCGTAGAGAGCCTGGCGACACAGTTTTACAATCCAATATATTTCAGAAAAATAACCAATGCTTCCAAAGAGGAGAGAGTCATCGCATGGAACGAAATGGCTGGTTTTCTGATACCCATCTATCTACTTTTAACAGTTTTTGTAATATCTCTATCGCCACATCTTATAAAAATTCTAGTCTCCGATAAATTTGCCGAAGCATTTATCTATACACTCTTTGGTGCCACGATTGAGTTATTCAGAGTGCTTACCAACACTGTCTATCTGGTTTCGCAATCCGAAATAGATACCAGATTGACAATTCTTCCATATGCCGTAGGTTTCATTCTAACACTTACAATTTTATCCACAGCAGACTTTTCACATATGCTCTGGATAGTGCCTGTAGTACTCTCAACAACACAGGCTCTAATATTTTCACTTATGTATATCAATATGAGAAAACTGCTGCAGATAAAAATAGATATGTTGACTGTTCTTAAAACTTTGATAATCTCAACACCAATGTTGATATTGCTGGTTCCAGAGTTTAAAAACTCCCTAATGCAGTCTTTGTTATTCATAGTAGCAGGTGGATTATATTTTCTTTTGGCGACCTATATTATCATAGAAAAAAAAATCAAGGAAAGAAAAGTATGAAAAAAGTATCTATCGTAATGCCAAAGTACCTCCAAAACAATGTTATTTTCGACGAACATAGCGCTCTCAACAGAGATAACATTTTTGCAAAATACATTGACCTGAAAAAAGAGTTTCAAAAGCATGGATATGAAGTAAGTACAAATGATATTTTCACCCCTGAGGAAGCGGACGCTGTAATATATTTCGATATGCCAGCCAAACTTCCTAAAAAAGAGCATACACAAAAGTCATTTCTAATATTGATAGAAAGCGATATTATAAAGCCTAAAAATTATGACACAAAAAAACACTCCCGTTTCAATAAAATTTTTACATGGCACGATCAGCTTGTCGATGGGAAAAAGTATATCAAACTTAACTTTTCTCACAAATTCCCAAAAAACATAGACACACTCCCCTATGAAGAGAAGAAGCTCTGTACGCTTATAGCAGGAAACAAAAAAGTATCTCATCCTTTGGAACTCTATTCTGAAAGGCTCAAGGCAATCAGGTGGTTCGAAAAATACCATCCGGAAGAGTTCGATCTCTATGGCGTAGGCTGGGAAAAATATAGATTCAACGGACCGAAACCTATCAGACTTTTGAACAAGATCCCAATGCTCGGTGAACTTTATGCCAAAGCTACAAATCAGATATTTCCATCATATAGGGGCAAGGTCGATAATAAAAAAGAGACTTTAAAAAAGTACAAATTTTCAATATGCTACGAAAACGGAAAAGAGATTCCCGGTTACATTACAGAAAAGATCTTTGACAGTTTTTTTGCCGGCTGTGTACCTGTCTACCTTGGAGCTCCCGATATATGCGACTATGTACCGTCCGAATGTTTTATAGACAAAAGAGAGTTCGATAGCTATGAAGAGCTATATACCTATTTATCGACAATGCCAAAAGAGAAATACCTTCGCTATATTGAGTCAATAGAAAACTATCTTCTAAACGAAGATAGCTATCAGTTCACAACTGAGTTTTATGCAAAGAGAGTAGTTTCTACTATAATAGGGGCAAAATGAAATCCTTCATTAAAAATATAATTTCATATATTTACCATACATTGAAAAGGAACAGGTACTCCGTAAAAAGTTCTGAAGTATCTATAAAGGCCTCGATTGGATATGGAGTTGAAGTTTTGAAACAGACATCGATAGACTCAAACTCACATATAGGTAACTATACGTTTATAGGTAAAAACTGCAATATAAGTAAAAGTACCATAGGAAACTACTGCTCCATAGCGAATAATGTATCAATAGGGATGGGAGAGCATAACATCCATAAAATATCTACAAATGCAATATTTCTGGATGATCCATACTCCGATTTTACCAAACAAAAGTGTATAATCGAACATGACGTATGGATAGGTACGGAGTCGGTCGTTTTAAGAGGAGTAACAG
>JALWLO010000124.1:0-19356 GCA_027084135.1 Campylobacterales bacterium
TTTCGTATGTCGGAATGAGCTTCATGAATTTACTTTCAAATTTTTCGACAGGTATCTGTGTGGATTTGACACATAATATTGCAGCTACAGAATAAAGTTTTTTTTCAGCAAAAATTTTCAATGCTTGGAGAGTGATATTTTGGTTATTTACTATAATGTTTTCAAAAGATATAAATTTTTCTAAAGTTTTTCTAATGTCGCATTTGGATACAGTGTAAACTTTTAGTAAAACGAAAACAACTTCCGCCAATACTTCATTTTCAATGAAACATGTGTTAGCAGTTATGGTATCTTTTGCTATTTGATACATATTTTCATTATCTCTTAACAAAAATCGTAAGATATAGTTTGCATCTAAAAGAATCATTTTGAAAACTTATCCACGACTTGAAGTTCCCATCCTTTATCTTCAAGTTTCTGCTTATCGGTATCTGCATATTGATGTAAAATGCCCCCAAGTGAAGTGATCTCTTTATTCTCTTTTCTTTGGTGATCTTTGATAGGAAATATAATATATTCAATTTCTCGCCCGACATACTCTTGTGGAATCTCTATCGTTAGTTTTGTATCTTCGGCTTTGATAATCTCTCTTATCATCATCGTCTCCTCTAGCTTTGTTATGGGCACCTCTAGTAGTTAATAGAGGTGTCCTTATATTTTACCATTATTTTTTCATTTTTATGAAAATTTTGAGTACTTCTCCTCGCCCAGCGTTTAAAGAGTCTAACAGGTGAGAGCCTCTCATCTATCTCGGTGTTGTTTAGTACTAACTCTCTTAAAAGCTTGGCGTTGTAGGGTGCGGTAACAAACCCTCTCGAACCTAGAGCGGTGTGGGTGTAGAGGTTTGGGTAGTAGATATATTTGGAGGGTGGTACTTTGGAGCCCTTTTTGATGTATGGATATCTCTGCAAAGTCTTCGTACTGTTGATAACCCTCCCAACAACTGGAAAGTAGTCAAAGCTCATATATCTATAACCGACATAACTCTTCGTAACCTCTATCTCGTCCAAGCCCAAGATACTCTTTGCACTCTCCAAAATCCCGTAACGATCCTCTTTGGCTTCCTCTTCCAAATCGCTCTCGCCGCGGATAAAAGAGGCTCCCACTTTTACAACCGCGTTGTGGTAGAGACTAACGGATACATCTCTATGAAGGTTGTGTTTTAACCGCTCCATCCCCTCAAACTTCACATCATATCGATAACCGCCGATTCGCTTCATCTGCAGATAGGGCAGTTCAAAGAGGTTAGTGATGTCGGGGGTGGCGATGATGAGATTTGTAGCTTCCAACTCATCCACTCTCCAAGTTTCATCAAAGGCTATCTTTTGGACTTGGTAACCGCTCTTAACCTCGCACCCCTCCAAAAGCCTCTCTATGAGAGTGCAAGGCTCTATCACTCCAGCCTGTGGGAAAAAGTAGCTCTCACCTCGCTTTTCATACGCTATATCGATATACTCCTCATAACTTCTAAGCTTCTCTATATCGTGGCTATCAAGAGGCAGTTTCTCAAGCCCACCCCGCCAAAACAGATCGCTAATGTGCTCTTTGTAAAGTTTAGTACTAAAGATAAAAGCTCGGTTGATATACTCACTATACGGTGAAGCTTTTGAGAGCTTTGGTGAGAGAAAAGCACCACTGGCAAAACTCCCGCCGCTACACGGCTTATCCGCTTCTAGTACTAAGACACTCTTACCGCTCTTTGAGAGTTCGTAGGCGATGGAAGCTCCGGCGATACCGGCTCCTATGATGATGGTGTGGTACATTTGTACGAATCCATTTTAAACAGTTTTATGATATTAGCTATCATCAAGATCATTTTTTTATGTTTGAAAGACAACTTATATTTTCAAGTAAAATATCTAAACTATTAAAGCCTAAATACCACAATCCCGCAGCTATTTTATAAGGGCATAAGTTATAATTAGTTGAATTATCTATAAAATTCTTTTTTATTTCATCAACCTTTTGTTCATTTATATTCAATTTCCCTGAAATTGTAAGAACCCAAGTATCAATAGGAAATGCGTATTTTATGTCTTCTCTTTTTATCTTAATATCAGGGTTAAGCAGTAAAATGTCTCTTATATAGAAAGTTGCAATTTTGTCGCCTATACCGTAGATACCATTGAGTTCATTATAAAGCTCATCAGTTTTATCGTTTTTAATTTTTTGTAAAGCATATTCATAAATATTGTGTTTTTCTTTATCTGATGTTATAAATTTCAAGGTGTCAAGTACCATTTTTACATCCATATCATTTTTTAATTCCCCCTTGGGAGGTTTAAGCAGGGATTTTAAATTTTCTAACCTATTTAATACAGTATTTGGCTTCAAATTTTCACTTGTTTCAAAATCTTCTAATGTCTCTATGGTAAATTCACAATATTTTACCGATAAACTATCTCTCCTACCTCTCATAAAAGAGTGAGAAAAGAAAAAATTTAAAGCTTCCCACCAGCTCTTATGTAGTTGTTTGTTTTTCCATTTTGACAGATGTTTCTCAATATATTTATCACCTAATGTTTCTATTCCTTGTAGAACATTATTGTCAATAATGTTAATTTTTGTCATTTTTACAATCTTTCACTATTGTGATAAGTTATTAAGATAAAAATTAAATTCTTCAATACATAGACTTAGCTATAAACAAATCTGTTTAGTACTAACTAATACTTTTACGATAATTATAGCTTCATTTGTATTTAAGGTATATTGTATATAATAACAATATACAAAAGGATAAAAATGGAGTTTGATTGTTTAGATGTAGAGTCTTTGATCGGATTTGATTGGGATGACGGTAATATCTACAAAAATGAAGAGAAACATGGGCTTAGCTATAAGAGAATCGAAGAGATATTTTTCAATGAACCACTTATAGTTGTAGAGGATTTTGCCCATTCGGAAAATGAGTGTCGTTGTATCGCTTTTGGCAGAGATAATACAAATGAAAAAATTACGGTAGTTTTTACCGTAAGAGCACGACTAATCCGTGTGATATCGGCAAGAAAAATGACAAAAAAGGAGAGAAAGTTTTATGAAAACAATAAAAATAATCCCTACATTTAAAGATGAAAATGAAGAACGCCTCTTTTGGGAGACACATGATGTGACAGAGTATGTGGATCTCACCGATGCAAAGAGGGCTCGCTTCCCAAATCTCAAAAAAACGACAAAGAGTATCTCTATCCGTTTGCCGGTAGATATGATCGATGCACTAAAAGTCAAAGCTAACAGTATGGATGTGCCGTATCAGTCGCTTATAAAGATGATTTTGAGTGAGAGTCTAAAGCATAGTTAGTACTAAGAGAGTGGGAAATCGCCCCATCTCTTAGAGTTTTTCAATGTCTAGTACTAATGATACGGGTTGAATGCTTGTAGGTCTTTGAAGTCGTTGACGGTGAGTTTGGAGAACTTCTCTACATAATCCCAAAAATCCATCTTTAGCTCATCATCTATATCTACCTTTTCCAAGGCACTTCTCATACACCCTAGCCACTCGACTCTAGCTTTTTCGTTGATGGTGAAGTCGTCATGAACATGGATCATATACTCATCTAGATCCATCCCGCCGCTCTCATCCTCATAGACTTTTGGACCGCCGCAAACTTGGATGAAAAACTTTGTATTTTTCTCCTTGACTTTATCGAACTCCTCCCGATCTTGAGGGAAAAAATTGTGTATATCGCTCTCATAGATGATGTCATAAAAACTATACATAAAGTCTCTCATCCCCTTAGTACCGCCGATCGCCTCAAAAAACTCAATGCTAGGTCTTTTAAAATCTACCTTTTCGCCTTTTACCGTTTTTGTTATCTTAAGCTCCATCTTTGCCCCTTTATATAATTAAAACAAAATAGTATCATAAATAGGGATTTGAGTAAACAATTTTGTAAAAGTTTGTTTAGATTTTATATAATATATCACGAAGAGCAACTCACATGCGATATACCTGCGACATCAAAAAGCTCCTTCGCTCTCTTTTTATAGTACTTCTCCTCCATCTCTTTGCTTAGTTCATCGTATGGGTTTAAGATAAGCTCCTCTAACTCATAGATGAGGCTATAGTCACCAAGCTCCGCCTGTTTATATGCAGGAACGAGCATCCACTCCCTGAGGATATATTTTGGATTGATCTTTTTTAGCTTTTGTGAGAGTGCTTGTTCATCTTCCTCTGTAGAGATCTCCAGAGACTTCCGCCACTTCTGTAGCCACTCTTCCCATCTCTTTGCCAACTCGCCGTCTATATCGTCATAAAAACTCTCTCTTATCTTGGTCAAATCTTTAGGCAAAGAGGATAGCTCTCTAAAAAATATCGTATAGTCAACTCCCGTCTCCATCATCAGCTTCATAAGCTCATTGAAGATATCTACATTAAGACGCTTCCAACCAAGCTTTGCCGACCACATATCCACCATCGCTTTTTGCATCGCCATCGGAAAGCTATCCTCGATCTTTTGGAGTTTTGCCAAAGTATCCGCATCATCTTCTAAAAGAGGTCGAAGTGATTTGCAAAACATCTTGAAGTTTCTCTCTGCGGCGTTTGGCTGATTGAGAAATGAGAAGTGTGCTCCGCCGCCTGTCCACGGCTGATAATCCGGCTTAAATATCTCGATAAACCCAAAAGGACCATAATCAAGCGTAAAGCCTCCAACAGCACAGTTGTCGCTATTGAAATTCCCCTGCGTATATCCGACTCTTATCCAGTTTGCGACAAGAGATGTCAGCCTCTTTTTAAAGAGAGTGGCAAAGAGTAAGATCTGTTCATTAAAAGGGAGTGAGCTATCTATCTCATCGCTATACTCTCGCTTTATCGCATAGCGTACTATCTCTTTGAGCTCCTTTTTGGCATTTGGATGTTCCTCTTTTCTGGCACGACGACCAAATAGTTCCAACTGTCCCACCCTTAAAAAGGAGGAAGCCACACGAGTTGTGATAGCTGTCGGTTCGCGTATAAGCACATCGGGATCATATGAGCGTGACGCTTCACTAAACCACGGACGAAGTACACTCTCCGTCATCGACCTATAAAGAGTCAATGATCTTGTGGTCGGTACACCCAGTGCATGCATCAACTCTTGGGCTAAAAACTCTCTGATGCTAGATCTTAGTACCGCTTTGCCGTCTGCTCCTCTGGCATAGGGTGTCTTTCCCGCACCCTTTAGCTGCATCTCCCACCGTTTGCCTCTGCAAACTCCCTCAAATATCGAAATGGCTCTCCCATCCCCGTAACCGTTTCCGGTACCAAAAGGACACTGGAGGTAGTACTCTCTACCATAGATAGAGAGGGCATAACCGGTCGCCCACCCCTCACGCCTCATCGGCTTGGGTAGTTCGGAGCTATCACCGCTAAACATCTTGATAAAGGGTTTTGAAGTTGCCAAACTATCATCAAGCCCAAGCTCCTCAAATAGGCGTTTGCTATGTATCACATACTTTGGATCGGGTATCGGTATAGGCTTTACAGGGACATAGTGTCCGCTAAAGACCTGCCTTGGTTTATGATCTATACCGTCACTTTTTGCTTTTGGATCCGGTGTGAGTTCATTGACAAATGAGTAGTCGGCACACTTAGCCATCTCTTCAAGGGTTCTTATCTTTTTGGGAGCGTTTGTCATGGATATCCTTCTGTTTATATCGTTACTATGATTATAGCAGGTATAGACAAAAAAGAGTAAATTTGTCTTAAATACATTTATTGTTTTAAAAATCTCAAATTTTTAGATATAATTATTTAATCAACTGAGGGGGAGCAGTGAAGAGTGCTATATTGTTGATATTATCCACCGCCGTAGTGTACGCCGGAGAGTACTTTGCAAAGGTTGAGCCGATAGAGAGCTACCACATCAAGAGTGCGGTAAACGGTCAGGTTTTGATGGCAAAGGATAGCTATGAAGGGCGTATGGGTGACGGGAGTGTTATCGTTCATATCGATGATAAGGTAGATAAAGCAAACCTCAAGAGCTTAACGACCAAGCTTCAAACCCTTAAAGAGAATATAGCTCTAAGCAGGGATGTCATAAAAAATCTCCAAAGTGCTATGCGAATAAGTCAAGACAACTACAATAGAGTTAAAAATCTAAACTCATACACAAAGGTACAAAAAGATGCCAAACGCTCTGCATACCTGAGTGCCAAAAACGCACTTCTCAATGCCAAGATCAACCTTCAAAATCTCATCTCCCAAAGAGATGATCTCGAAGCAAAGATAACAGCTCTAAAAGATAGCATCGATAAAAAGAGTATCAGGATAAAAAGCGCTCTCTATATCGATAAAGTCTATCCGAGAGAGGGGGATTTTCTAAGAGTAGGCGAGAGGGTAGCGGATGCCTATGACTTAAGCAAAGCAAAATTGACTCTCTATTTATCCGCCGATGAGATAGAGAAGGTTATGGATAAAAAGATCTATATTGACGGTAAAGAGACCAACTATAAGATATCAAAGATCTTTAAAGTAGCTGATAGTAAAAATATCTCCTCCTATCGCTGTGAGATAGTGGTAGATCCTCCGAAAATATTTTCAAAATTGGTAAAGGTTGAGTTTAGATGAAACTTTTAACTGCTTGTCCGTTAGACTGTTATGATGCCTGTAGTGTGATCTATGAAGATGGAAAATTAAAGGGAGACAAAGATCATCCCATAACACAAGGCTACCTATGCCCAAATCTCAATAGTTACTTAGATACTCCGGTTATAAAGAGTCCGAGATATAAAAGTAAAGAGATATCGATGGAAGAGGCACTAGAGATCCTAAAAAGCGAGCTTCAAAAGCGTGAAGATAAACGCTCTCTCTACTTTAGAGGCAGGGGAAATTTCGGTGCGATGCAGGAGATTACAAGCGAGTTTTTTGCGAGGAGAGGCTTTGTAGGTACAAGAGGCAGCCTTTGTGACGGGGCGGGAGAAGCGGGTATCAAGAGCGGTAGAGGAGAGAGTCTAGTACTAACGCCTGAGGAGATAGCAAAAAGCGAGGTGGTGGTTGTTTGGGGGAGAAATATCGATGTAACCAACTCCCACCTTATGCCCTTTATCAAAGATAAGATACTGATCGTCATAGATCCCGTAAAAACAAAGATAGCCAAGATGGCGCATCTCCATCTGCAGATAAAGCCCAGAAGCGATATCTATACCGCCTTGTTGATGGCACGATTTGCCTATATCGAGCAGATGGATGATGAGGAGTATATCGCGTGCAGATGTGAGGATTTTGATTTTTATTTAGATTTTATCAGGAGTTATCCGGTTAAGACACTGCTTGAGATATGCGGTGTTGAGGATGCGATAGATGTCATCACCGCACTGGAGCTTATGAGAGATAAAAGGACGGTATTTCTGGTGGGTATCGGAGTACAAAAGTACTATAACGGCGATCAAGTGGTGCATATGATAGACTCACTTGCGGCTATGCTGGGACTTCACGGCAAAGAGGGGTGTGGAGTGAGTTATCTTGGAAACTCATCTTACGGTATAGATCTTCCCTTTATGAAGCCCAAAGAGAGTGTACCGATAGCGACAGTTGATTTCGGTGAGTTTGATTTTGTATTTATACAAGGTAGTAATCCCGCAAATCAGATGCCTTGTAGCGCGAAGGTGGTAAAGGGGTTGAATAACTCAGACTTTGTGGTCTATTACGGTCTCTATGAAAACGAAACTTCCAAGCTTGCCGATCTTGTGATACCGAGTTGTAATTTTTTACAAAAAGAGGATGTACGCTTCTCATACGGACACCACTATATCGCCCATATGCCAAAGTTAGAGGAGTCGACAAGCGGGATAAGTGAGTATGACTTAACCGCATATTTGATGGAAGCGTTTGGGTATGAGGGGCTTAAGAGTGAACATGAGTACATAGAGTCGCTCTTAGAGGCAAATAGTACGAAAGAGGGAGAGTACCTCACATCCAAAAGTTATGAAGATAGGATTTATGAAGAGGAGTTCTTAACCGATAGCGGAGCCTTTTGCTTGATCGATGAGTTTGAGGAAAAAGATCTTGAGGGGGGAGAATTTCATCTTGTGACATGCAAGTATAAACACTCTCTCAATAGTCAATTCAAAAGATATGACAAGGCGCATTTGCCGCCCGGTATCGGCTTTAGCGACGGTGATAGAGTGAAGATCAGTAGTGAGTATGGGAGTTATGAGTTTGAGGTGAAGATAGATGATAGATTGCGAAATGATTGTGTACTTATCTATTCAGGTGTTGAGGGGGTTAACTATTTGACACCGAATAAGCTAAGCAGAGTAGGGGATAGCGCTATCTATCAGGAAGTTATGGTAAATTTGGAAAAAATTTAGAAAAAGGAGGATTTGTGAAAAATATTACTGATGCGGGTTTGTTGGTTCAACTTGGTTTAAATGACGCTGAAGCGATGTTAAGTCAACTTGAAAGAATAAAGAGTAGTACGAAAGGCTTTGATGAGATAAAACCTCACATCTTAGCGCTGCATGATAATATCAAAAATGAGGGAGGTTTTGTAGCACTCTCCTCTTCTAAAGACTATTTGAAAGTAAAAAATGAGCAAAACTCAAAAGCGGTTGATGATTATATCCATAAGTGGGCAGATAAATATAAGGTAAAACTCCAAAAAGTTGAGGGGAAAGAGACTTACTACATACTTGGTAAGAGGTAAGGAGCCTACCTTCTCTTACAATAATCTCCAATCTTAAAAAATCAATAAATAAATAATCTACTCTAACAAAAAGTATACTGCATAAGTTTTTTTGACTAAAATCACAAAATGTAAATATATATTTACATTTATGAAAATTTAGAGGAGAAGAGATGACAAAAGGATTTGGTCTAACTTTAGTTAACATTGCGATATTATCGCTAATATTGAGTGGTTGTGGTGGAAACAACAGTATTGAGGAGGTGACAAACGGTGTTGAGTCGGCACATGATCTATCATATTTAGATCCACATAAGATCGAAAGAGCGGTATTAGGAGATTTTGATAATCCTACTACTCGGACAACTACTCAGACCATTAGAAATACTACTGCAAGAATATCTGTTACAAAGATGCCTCATAGCGACAATTTGGCTTTAATGGTTGAGACAAATAGACGAGATATTATTCGAACCGAGTTTTTTATAGATCTTGATGGAAATACTGCAACAGGCATACAGGTAAATCGTGTCACAGATCCTTCTGATAGGGGAATGGCAGAAGATGGAAGCGTAGGTGCTGACCTTATATTGGTAAATGGGACTATGTATTACTATAATATTCAGAGAAGACACTGGAGATATTGGTACCACAACTGGCAAAGACTAGATAGGATGAGATATACCAGAGATATAAGAAATGGAAGGTTTATTGTAGAGCTTCCTAGAAATTTTGAGCAATATAGAAATGTGAGAGCAAATAGAGAGCCTGTACAGATACCGGGAAGCGTTAGGCAATTTAGAGGGGATTTAGATTTTGCTACAGTATTGGATAGAATGAGTGGAACTATAAGGGTAACGGTTGCTTTGATTACTCAAGAGGGTAACGGTATATTTTTAACACAGAATGTGACATTTGATTTGAACCATTTTGATCAAGGGAACGATGGTGATGACAATGGAGGGGATGAGGATCCTTTTGGTGGAGAGTTTACTGCTGAGGTTGAGGGTAATAATTTAGTACTAAATGTAGGTATCAATGCAAATCAAAGAGGTAGTAGAAACCAATTTTTTATCAGAGAAGCTAATAATCATAATCGTTTTAGCGGTTATCTTGTTGAGAACAATAGGTTGTATAGATATAATGGTAATGGTAATAATTGGAGATGGGGATTAGTAGGAAATGTTGAGAGAGTAGCTAATGATAATACAATTAGGGTAACGATTCCTACCGATAGATTGAATATACATGGAAATCTCACTATAACCGGAAGATTGCTTGATAACAACTGGCGTATGATAAGAGAGCTTAGAAGAGTTACTGTGAGATTAGAAGGTGATGGAAACAACCCAGGTGATGAAGAGTTTAGAGCTGAAAATACCGGTGTTGCAATAAATATAGAGGCAAATATACCAAATAATGTACAAAATAGGCATACTCAAATCTTTTTAAGAGACGCTACAAATAACCATCGATTTAGCGGTTATCTTCTTGAGGATAATAGGCTATATAGCTATGCAGGAAATGGTAATAATTGGCGATGGAGGTATCTATCAAGAGTTACCTATAGACGAGAGGCAAATCATTTAGAGGTCTCCATTCCTTTGAATATGGTTCATATCAACGATAATGTTATCGTTCAGTTAAGTACTGTCAGTGAAAACTGGAGAAATAGAAGGGATATTGGAACGACAAGGATTCGATAAGCTATTTATCCCATCATATAGAGAGCTATCTCATCGGCTATGAGGTAGTCTCTACTGTAAAATCTACCCTCTCTAAAGGTAACTTTTCCCTCATTTACTAAAATCTCCGCCCTTTTGCGTTGATCTTCAGTCAATATCTTTGTATCGATACCGACGATACTTCTTGCTCCCAAAAATATCTTTTCATCTATGATATTTTTAGTACTAAGCCTCTCTTTTGATTTGAAAAGAGGCTCTTTGATATAGAGCGTAACATCACGATATGGATAGTATCTAGATCCATCTACAAAGCCGACCGCTCCGCTACCGATGCCGAGATACGCTTTGTGTTGCCAATATCCAAGGTTGTGTTTTGAGATATAGGAGCCGAAATTGGATATCTCATATTGCGGAAATAGTCTCTCTTGCACGAGCTCGATCAACCACCTTGCCAAATTCTCATCATCTATACTCATATTAGCTTTAGTACTAAAGAAGGTATTCTCCTCTATGGTGAGGGAGTAGCAGCTGATGTGATTGAGAGGGAGGGATGAAGCGATCTCTATATCCCTTTTTAAAAGTTTCTTTGTATCATCGGCAACCCCGTATATGATGTCGATGGAGATATTTTCTATCCCAAGTGCATAAGCGTTTTCGACCGCTTTGATGGCCTGATTTGGAGAGTGGGAGCGGTTTAGAAGCCTTAATTTCTCCTCATTAAAACTCTGCACACCAAAGCTAAAGCGATTGACTCCAAGTTCCCTCATCCCCTCGATCCACGCTTTGGTGGCTGAGTTTGGGTTTGCCTCCGTTGTGATCTCTATTTCATGACGCATATAGGGCTTGAGAAAAGTAAATATCTTTTCATACTCTTTAGTACTAACGGTAGAGGGAGTGCCTCCACCGATAAAGATAGTCTCTATATCTCCCTTTGTGATCCCGAACTTTTCAATATCCTCTTGTAACTGATTGTAGAGGGCATCCATATAACGACTTTTGAGATGATTGATCGTTGTATAGGAGTTAAATGAGCAGTAGTGACACTTGCTATCGCAAAAGGGTATATGTAAATAAAGAAGCATTTGACCAAATCCAAATCAGTTTTTAGATATTATATTATAAATATTGCAAAAGGAGAACTATGGCAAAAGAGAAGAGCTATAGACCAAATGTAGCCGCTATCATTTTGTCATCTAAGTACCCTTTTGCTACTGAGATATTTGTAGCTAACCGTATCGATATCAAGGAGGATGCGTGGCAATTTCCCCAAGGCGGTATAGATGGAGCGGAGTCGCCTAGAGATGCGCTTTTTAGAGAGCTCAGAGAGGAGATAGGAACGGATGAGGTGGATATCATAGCGGAGCACCCGGAGTGGATAAGTTACGACTTTCTCAATCGACATGCTAGAAAGATGTATCCGTTTGACGGTCAAAAACAGAAGTACTTTTTGGTGAAGTTGAAGCCGGGAGCTAAGATCGACTTAAAGACTAAAGAGCCGGAGTTTATGGAGTATAAGTTTTTAAGTTATGATGAGGTATTAGAGACCATCTCCACTATCAAAAAACCGATCTATAAGAAAGTTTTGAGTTATTTTAAGAAAGAGGGATATCTTTAGATGTTGATTGTTCAAAAGTATGGTGGCACAAGTGTCGGAGATCTAGATAGGATCGAAAATGTAGCAAAGAGGGTCGCAAAGACAAAAGATAGAGGCGATGATGTTGTTGTGGTGGTTTCAGCCATGAGCGGAGAGACAAATAAACTTATCTCCTATGCAAACCACTTTAGTACCAATCCCTCTCCAAGAGAGATGGATATACTCTTAAGTTCGGGAGAGCGGGTTACTTCCGCACTTTTAGCGATAGCGCTGAAAGAGATGGGTTATGATGCGGTAGCACTCACAGGCAGACAAGCGGGCATCATCACAGATAGTATCCATACAAAGGCGAGGATAGAGGAGATAGATACCTCGAAGATGAGAGAAAATTTAAATGAAGGCAAGATCGTTATCGTTGCGGGTTTTCAAGGTATTACGAAGAACGGGATGGTGACTACGCTTGGGAGAGGAGGAAGCGACCTCTCCGCCGTTGCCATCGCCGGAGCACTCAAAGCCGATCTTTGTGAGATCTATACCGATGTGGACGGTGTCTATACCACCGATCCTAGAATCGTTCCAAATGCGAAAAAGATAGATAAGATCTCATATGACGAGATGCTAGAGTTTGCTTCACTCGGTGCGAAAGTTTTACAAAACCGCTCCGTAGAGTTGGCTAAAAAGTTAAATGTCAATTTAGTAACCAGAAGCTCATTTAACGATAATGAGGGAACACTTATCACAAAGGAAGAGAATATTATGGAAAAACCTGTTGTTAGCGGAATAGCACTTGATAAAAATCAAGCCAGAATCACCCTAAGAGGGGTGAGCGATAAGCCCGGAATCGCCGCAAAAATATTTACTACGCTTGCTGACGCCAATATCAATGTAGATATGATCATCCAAAATGTCGGAGAGGACGGCTCTACAAATCTTGGATTTACCGTGCCTGAAAATGAGTTTGATAGAGCAAAAGAGATCATGCTCGATCTCAATGCCTCTAAAAATCTCGAATTTGATAAAGATATCGCAAAAGTCTCGATAGTCGGGGTGGGGATGAAGTCTCACAGCGGCGTTGCGGCAAAAGCGTTCGAGACCTTGGCGGCTGAAAATATCAATATAGAGATGATTAGTACGAGTGAGATAAAGATCTCGATGGTTGTTAAAGAGAAGTATAGTGAGTTAGCCGTCAGATCGCTTCATGACGCATACGAACTGGATAAGTGATGCAGAGTTTCTCCTCTTGGACGACGCAACAGATACGAGAGGGAGGTTTTTGCGTCTCATGGATAGAGGAGAGACTCTATGAGTGGATAACGATCACCGCTAGAGCAATCAACAATATCGTCAATGCACATACCTACTTAGTACTAACCGATAGTGATAGAGAGTGGCTTGAGAGCTATTTGATCAACAAGATCAATAAAAAGGGTTTTTCAAGGCCCCCTCTTCCTGTGATCTCGCTAAAGTCGATCTATCCTCATATCGATAGTTTAAACTCATCTGATGATATTGAACTCTTAAACGATATGCTTTCCATTCTCTTTCCAAACGGATATAGCTTCTTTTACGTCGGGGATGGAACGCATAAAAGAGCTAAAATCGCGAAAGCTAAAGATGATTCACTGCTTTGGCTCTTTGATGAGAGGGTGCAAAATAGTCTCTATCTCAGTTCAAATGATAGGGATATCGACATCAAACTGATGCAACTTGTCGATCTCTTTGATAAAAGTGTCGATGTGATACTCTTCAATGAAGTGGATATAGAGGGGGCGATTTGAGTCACTCAAAGATAGTCATTTGCGGTGATTTGGAGTTAGCAAAGAGTCAGGTTCTATCTAGCATCAACTCAAATCTCATCAAACTTTTCGAGGTGAATGAGTTTAAGCTCGATGATGCAAAAGCGGTAACCAAAGAGGCTTATATCGCTGAGGTCAAAGAGAAGTTTATCATCATCATCGCCCACTCTTTTAGGATAGAGGCGCAAAATGCGCTTCTAAAACTTTTAGAGGAGCCGCCGAGAAACATCATCTTTATCATCATCACCACTTCCAAAACATTGCTCCTCCCAACGATTAGGTCGAGACTCGTTATGGAGCGTATAGCCTCACAAAAGAGTGAAAGCACTTTGGAGATAGATTTAAAGAAGATGGAGCTAAAAGATATTTTCGAATTTTTAAAAGAGAATAAAAATATCGATAAGAGCCTCTTAAAAGAGAAGATAGAGCAACTGCTAAAGCGTGCCGTTGAAGAGGGGATCTCCTTAAGCAGTAGTGATATGGACTATTTTGAAAAAGCCTTAGTACTAGCAAATCTCAATAGCCGCCCACAACACCTTTTAACGCCGCTGATGCTCATGCTCTTTAGAGCCAAGGGGAGAAGATGAAGATCAAAAAGCTTTCACTCAAAACAGACAAAGAGAAGATCATGGAGTATATTGGAGTGAGTCGCTCCGGGATCAAAATCATGTCCAAAAAGATCAATGTCAACCTTATTTTGATCAAGACTCTTCGAACGCCGGCGGCGAATATTCTCAAGCAAGAGGCGCTCTCCATAGGGGCTGAAGTAGCTGTCGAGAAGGATACTATTTTGTGTAAAGATCAAAATGTAGATGCGCTTCTCATCGCAAACGATAGGGAGCTAGAGATACTCTCAAAGAAGCTCAAGCCGCAGCCTTTTGGACTCAAAGAAGTGGCGAAAGCGCTTAACGGATTTATCTACAAATCCCCACCCAAAACGAAGATCATGGGTATCATCAATGCAAACAGCGATAGCTTCTATCCCAAAAGCAGATTTTCCCCCAAAGAGGCTATCGCCGCTATCGAGAAGATGATAGATGATGGAGCTGATATCATCGATATAGGCGGGGTCTCCTCTAGACCGGGAAGTGAAAGTGTCAGTGAAGCGGTGGAGCTTGAGAGGGTTAAGGATATTATCGATGCGATAGAGAGTCACAAGCTCTATGAAAAGGCGATCTTTAGTTTAGATAGCTACAACCCTAAGCCGATACACTATGCGCTTGATAGGGGATTTAAGATCATCAATGATATCACAGCACTCTCAAATGATGAGGTTGCAAAGCTCTCTGCAAGCTATCAAGCTACCGTTGTACTGATGCATATGAAAGGTACTCCAAAGACGATGCAGAAAAATCCCTACTATGAGGATGTGATAGATGAGGTGGATCACTTCTTTAAAGAGCGGATAGAGAGAGCGAAGGCTTTTGGAGTGGAGGATATCATCCTAGATGTAGGGATCGGCTTTGGAAAGCGGCTTAAAGATAATTTAGTGCTTCTCAAGCACCTCTCCCACTTTAGGCACTTTGGGTATGAGTTGCTTATTGGAGCTAGCAGGAAGAGTTTGATAGATGCGGTGATGCCGACACAGTTAGAGGATAGACTGCCTGCTACTTTGGCTCTGCATCAGCGAGCGGTAGAGGAGGGTGCGTCGATCGTGAGAGTGCATAATGTTTTGGAGCATAAAAGGGCTTTGAGTATGATAGAAGCGATAGATGGAGTATTGGTATGAGAATAGCTTTAGTACAACACGCTTTTAGCGGGGATACCCGCTCAATGAGAGAGAAGAGCAGTGAGGCGATAGAGAGGCTCTCAAAAGAGGGAGCGGAGATTGTTGTTTTGCAAGAGCTGCATGAGAATAGATATTTTTGTATCAATGAATCGACTGACAATTTTAGATTGGCCGATGATTTTGATGAAAAGCTAGCGTTTTGGAGCGGCGTAGCCAAGCGAAGCGGTGTGGTGCTAGTAACATCGTTGTTTGAGAAGAGAACGGCAGGGCTCTATCACAACACGGCGGTAGTTTTTGAGCGTGACGGAAGTGTGGCCGGAAAGTATCGAAAGATGCATATACCGGACGATCCGGGATTTTATGAGAAGTTTTACTTTACACCGGGTGACTTGGGATTTGAGCCGATTGATACTTCGGCAGGGAGGCTGGGTGTACTTGTATGCTGGGATCAGTGGTTTCCCGAAGCGGCGAGACTGATGGCTCTAAAAGGTGCGGAGATACTCATATACCCTACGGCTATCGGTTGGTTTGATGAGGATAGCGATGAGGAGAAGCAGAAGCAGTTAGACTCGTGGGTGACGATACAGAGATCCCACGCCGTTGCAAACGGAGTACCGGTAGTGAGTGTCAATCGTGTCGGTTTTGAGAGAGATGATAGCGGTGTGTTGGATGGGATAAGGTTTTGGGGCAATAGTTTTGTATGCGGTAGTGCAGGAGAGTTCCTCTTTAGAGCTAGTACCGATGAGATTGAGCAGGTTATAGAGATCGATATGGATATGATTAAAAATCAAAGAGATATTTGGCCGTTCTTTAGAGATAGAAGGGTGGAGTACTACGAAGAGCTGCAAAAGATCTATATCGATCGATGTGAAGAAAAGTAATATAGTAAAAACTTTATTGACTAAAATCTCCTAAAAAGAGGCAAAAGTATAAATATTATTGACTTTAGACGATACTTCCTGTAAGAAATCAAAGGAGTAGTGTCAATGAAAAAAGTTTTAGGTTTAACGATGGCACTGGTTTTCTCTCTCCATGCTACTACTACATTGGATCAAAAAAGTTATGATGCGATTTTTAGATTAGCAAAGAGTGGCGATGTGGATGCTCAAACGATGCTTGGAGAGATGCATCTTGACGGAATAGGTGTGAAGGTAGATGTTGACAAGGCATTTTATTGGCTTAGTAAAGCCGCAGGGCAAGATGATCCAGAAGCGCTCTATCTACTGGGTTTTATGTATGAAAACGGTATCAAGGTTCAACAAGATGATCATAGAGCCGCTATCCTCTATGAAAAAGCGGCAAAAGAGGGTGAGATATTAGCAATGTATAACTTAGCGTTGATGTATAAAGAGGGCAGAGGGGTTGAGAGAGATATCGACAAAGCCATTACACTTCTCAAAAAGATCGAGAGCAAAAAGGCTAAATTGATAGCGAGTAAATAGAGAAGAGTTGGGGGATTAGGGTTGTCTCTTTGAGAGATCAGACAGTAGTATCCCTATCCACTTTGTTGATTGGTTTGAATCAAAGGCGATCTTAAGTGTCATCGTTAAAATAACAGCCAAGAACATCCCTACCGGTCCCAAAACCCATCCCCAAAAGATAAGAGAGAAAAAGACTACCGCCGGAGAGAGTCCCAGCTCTTGTCCCATGAGCTTTGGTTCTATGATATTGCTGATGAAATTGTTGATAAGCAAATACCAAAATATGAGCCAGAGCGTAGTACTAATATCATCATTTATCAATGAAAGAAGGAGAGCAGGTATAGAGGCGACGATAGAGCCGATAACCGGTATGAAATTGAGTAAAAAGCCTAACAAGCCCCAGAGTATCGCATATTGGATATCAAAATAGAGAAGTACGGTCAAGATAAACAAACCGGTTAAAAAGCTTGTAAAAACTTTGATAGTGAAATACTTTTTGACAGTTTTTGAAAAGAGTGTGAAGTTTTGTAGTGCGGATGGGTTTTCTTTAAATATGATTGCAAGTTTTTTACCGAAAGTGGGTGCTTCAAAAAGTAAAAATGAAGTACCGATGAGCACAAAAAGAGTTTTAGAGACAAATATACCTATATTTCCGACTGTACCGGCACCAAATTTAAAGAGCGATGAGATATCGAGTTCCTCGATAACCGCTTTTGGATCGATATCAAAACCTCGTCGATCAAAGAAGTCCACTCCGGAGATGATAAGTGCTTTTATCCGCTCTTCATAAGCAGGAAGATGTGTTAAGAAGTCTTTGAGGGATGTATTGAGAATATAAAAGATTCCAAAAAATAGGGTGATCACCATCATTAAAATAGAGATATAAGAGATATATTTTGAGATGCCGAGCTTTTTGGAGTAGATCATGATAGGAGATAAAATAGAGGCCAATATGATAGATAGAAGCAGAATAACCACTATCTGAGAAGAGGCTTTGAGTCCTGCGGTGATGACTACAAATGCACTCATGTAAAAAAGATACTGTTTTACAGGTTTTAATTCAAGCATCTCATTTTTCTCCTATTCTCTACAAAGCTAAGCTGAGAGTTTAGTACCGAAAAGTTCAAAACTTCTCCTCCCCTCATAGTAAGGTTTCCACCAGTTTATGACAAGCGGAACACTGATGTTTAATAAAAATGTTGCAAAAATGAGTGTCTCAAATTGCGCTTCATCAAAGATATGATTTTCTGTATAGGCGATATTGATAACGATAAATGCCAACTCCGCTCTACCAAGCATACCAAGACCGATCATAACCGAGTCGTGCCACCTATATCCACCGGTAAAGCGAGCCGCTAGTGTAGCTGAAGCTATCTGGAAGGTAAAGACCGCAAAAAAGAGAAGCAGAACCTGCCACCAAATATGGCTTAAAATTGAGAAGTCCAATACGATTTTACTACCGAGATTGACAAAAAAGATAGGACCGAAGATAGTGAAAGCCAGATGATCCATGACAAATTTTGACTGTTCATAGATCGCACCCCTCTTCTCATCAAATAGAAAATACTCTTTTTTCAGAAAGAGCCCCGCAAAATAGGCACCGATAGCGGGGTGAAAACCGAAGATGTCAGCCAATGCACCCATTCCAAGAGCAAGAAAAACTATGATCAGAGGAGTAAACTCTCCACTATAGAGGGTTAAAAAGCGTTTGATGCTGATAGGGATAAAGAGTTTCGTGAGATAAAAATCGATCTTTTGTAAAAGGGTGCTATCTGTTTTGAGCTCTTTTGGGGTTCTCTCAGGAAATGCAAAGAGACCTATGATGAGTACTAAGGAGAAGAAGATCGCAACTTTAAAAAATATGGTATCTAAATTTTCCAACTCAAAAGTAAGTTCTCCTCCATTTTTTTGTGCCGTTAAGGCTAACGGGATAATGATTGCCACACCGATAAGACTCAAGATATCATCAACGACAGCGGCGGTCATGATCCCGGTAGCCGCTTGAGACTTGTGCAATCCTTTTGCTTTGAGGCTAACCATCGTAAGGCTTACTGCCGTTGCAGTCATAGTAAGTCCCCAAAGGAGTGCTACTGATTCGTTATATCCAAAAAGTTTTGCACATAGATATCCCGCTAAAAAAGGGAAAATCGCCCCTATTACGGCGATACCGAGACTCCTTTTAAGGCTGTTTGTGAAATGTTCTAAATCCTCATCAAATCCTAGCGCAAACATCACAAAAACGATACCCCACTCACCGATGTACTCTAAAACCTCATGATGTTCGGGGATAAGTTTAAGACTACCGAATATCGCTCCAAATATGATAAGCCATAACACATCTACTGTAGCGGTTCGTTTAGCAATATATTTTGCTACAATAACGATAGCTAATATCGTTGTGCTTATTAGCCAAACATTTGTTTGAAGCATCTCCTCAAACATATTAACCCCTTTTCCGGTTACTTATATAATATTTAATATATTGTACCAAATTTTAGAGTAGTTTTGTACGCTTAGTTAAGATG